>CAZMDV010000213.1:0-4981 GCA_964564875.1 uncultured Salinivenus sp. | reverse complement strand
CTGACGCCCCCGTGCAGCATCCCGAACGGCTGGTGGTGATCGGGCGTCACCGGCATGGTGGCGACGACGCGCTCAGGGGTTGCCTCCTCGATCTCGATGTCAAGGAGTTCGGCGACGCCACCGAGGTTCTCTGAAAGGGGCATTTTTTCCGAATCGTTTTCGCTGGACGGAGACGGGGAGGGGATCATGACGGGAGGACGACGGCGAACGCCCCAAAAGTACTCGGTCATTGTGCTCCCAGCGCGGCAGTCGGCGGGTCGCCGTCTGAGTGGAAAATTGAATGTCAGATTGGCAGTTTGGCGCTTCGTACAGTCCTCAGGATGATCAGTCGAACGTCTGGGGAGGGGCCCGAACACCGCTTCCCGGTCCTGTCTCGCAACCGCCGTCCGTCGTCCGTTACCGTCCGGGGTCATTCCTCGAACGCCGTAAACGCGATCGTCGTGTTGTGGCCACCGAAGCCGAAGGCGTTGGTGAGCGCCGCCGTCACGTCCCGGTCCACCGCCTCGTTGGCCGTATAGTTGAGGTCGCAGCCCTCGCCTGGCGTCTCAAGGTTGATGGTAGGGGGCACGCGCCCGTCCCGGATGGCAAGGATGGACGCGATGGCCTCGGCGATGCCGGCCGCTCCCAGCATGTGCCCGGTCATGCTCTTCGTGGCGGAGAGGTTGAGGTCGTACGCGTGGTCGCCGAACACTTCCTTGACGGCGTCGGACTCGATGACGTCGCCGACGGGGGTGGAGGTGGCGTGCATGTTGATGTGCTGCACGTCCGTGGGGGCTAGCTCGGCGTCGTCGAGGGCCTTCTCCATCGCGAGGGCGGCGCCGCGCCCCTCCGGGTCTGGGGCCGCGTAGTGGTGAGCATCGTTCGACTTGCCGACCCCGATCACCTCGGCGTAGATGGAGGCGTCGCGCTCCCGGGCATGCTCCAACGTTTCGAGCATCAGGGCGCCGGCCCCCTCCGCGGGGACGAAGCCGTCCCGGTCCGCATCGAACGGGCGGCTCGCCCGCGTCGGCTCGTCGTTGCGCGTCGACAGGGCCCGCATCGAGGCAAAGCCGCCCACGCACAGCTCATTGATCGAGGCCTCGGTGCCCCCCACGAGCATGGCACGGGCGTGGCCCTGCCGCAGGAGGAGCAGCCCGTCGGTGATGGCGTCGTTGCCGGTGGCGCACGCGCTCACGACACAGTGATTGGGGCCGCGCAGCGTGTGCTCAATGGCCACCAGGCCAGCGGCCATGTTGCTGATCATCATGGGCACGAAGAAGGGAGAGATGTGTCGCGCCCCATTTTCGTCGAGGTCCAGCACGGAATCCACGAACAGGTCGCTCCCCCCGACCCCCGTGCCGAAGATGACCCCGATGTCGTCCCGCGTCTCCGGGTCCAGATCGTCAGTGTCGAGTGCTGCGTCGTCGAGGGCCTGCTGGGCGACGGCCAGCGCGTACTGGCTGAATGGATCCTGGCGCCGCACCTGCTTCTCGGTAATGTAGTCCGTCGGGTCGAAGCCGGAAATCTCGCAGGCAATTTTGGTCCGGACATCGGACGCGTCAAACTTGGTGATAGGGCCCGCCCCGCTCTCGCCGGCCAGGAGACGGTCCCAAAACTCGGCGACAGAGTGGCCGAGAGGCGTGAGGGCCCCGAGGCCAGTAACGACGACGCGGCGGGTAGGAGGGGGAGAAGCCATGAAGAAGAGCGTGCTGATCGGCAGTCGATGCTGGAGGAGCAGGGCGTTGCGCATCCCGAAGAGCAACCCGGGTGCGACCGAGCAGTCTCGCCCAGCCGGCACGGACGCCGGCACCGGCGTGGAACCGAGGCGGTGCGAGCGAAGACGGCCTCGACGGCGGGCAGAAGGACCGCCACTGGAAGACGGACGAGCGCGAACGCGCTTCCATCCTCAAGCCGGACGGCTGCTGCTGGCGCCCGGTGCATCTAGTGTAGCGTCCCACCTGTTGCGAAACAAGGGGTTCCGCCGGGGTCATGCGGATTTAACCAAGTGGAAGAGCCCCCGCCCATCCCTGCGAGGAGTACGTCGCTCCGGGCCAGCCTCAGCGCGGTCCCTCGCCCCGGAAACCTTTTGGATCTTTGACAAACAAGCCACTGAACTCCCTTTGGCTTTCTTCTGAGATTCGCCTTCTTATATTGGGATGTGTACTGGCGGCGGTAGGCCGGTCGTGCCAGGCAAGCGGCCGAGTTCCCGCCCCGTTTCGCTCCGACCCTTCACGAGCCGACTCCCGTAAAAGCAATGTCTAGTCGTTCCGTTTTCCGTTTTGATCCCACAGCCATCATCGGCTCCTTCGTGATCGGTGTGGTGTTCGTCGTCCTCTTCACGGCCTTGACTGGGAATATCTTCGGGAAGCCCGTCTTCCCGCTGCTTGCCATGACCTCGGGCTTCATCCTTGCCGGGGTGGGGTACGGATACCTCAGCGAGGGGGAAACCGTGCTGGAGCCCGCCCTCGCGGCCATCCTGGTGTCGGTGGTGGCCTACTTCATTATTGAGGCCCTCAGCTTCGAGGCGTTTGGGGGACTGGACGGAGGCAGCTTCACGTACATGATGGTCGTCGCTTTCCTGAACGGACTCGTGCTCACGTTTGCAGGGGCCTGGGCGGGCGAAACCCTTCAGCGGACGTACGCCGAGTCCGGGGAGTCGGTTCTGGACTGGGGGTGGATCATGGCCGGCACAATCCTCGGATTTGCCGTGAGCCTGTTTCTGACCAACCTCGTAATCTGGCTGTTCGGGGCACTGGGGCAGGGGCCGGGCGCGGCCTATGCGGCACTGGAGCCCTCGAACGTCTGGGTGATGCTCTTCGTCGTCTTTCTCGGGCTGGAGGCCACCGGCTACGTCTGCGCGTTCCGGTCGCCGGGCGACACGTCCTACGAGGCCGCCATCGCCGGCATCATCACCCTCGTCCTCCTCATTGACGTATTCGTCTTTGCCCTCGGGGGGCAGGAGATCCTCTCTTACGGCCGGATGATCCTCGTCCTCATCATTGGGCTCCTCGCGTCCCTCGTTGGCGGCTACATTGGGGAGCGTATGCAGGCGCGGGTGGAGGGCACGAGCTCGGCGGCGTAGCGGTGGGGCTTCCCTGAGCCGGGGGACGGCCGCCTAGCGATTGTCCGGGCGCTGGACGGAGATCTGCGTGCTGTCCCTGACGTAGCTGCCGAAGACGCCGGTGCCCCCCTCCACGTGCTCGATCACGTTCGGAATTTCGCCGGGCCCGAGGCTGCCCCCCTGGTCGCCCGTCGGCTGGGCCTGCTGGGACCGGAGGAGGTCATAGAGGTTGCCGTCGATGACATGGACGGTCGACGCATTCGGGCCGTAGAACGCGACGGAGATCCACGGCAGTTCAGTCGTGATTTGCCCCGCCTCGTCGCGGCGGAAGTTGGCCTCGTTGAGCGGGCCTGAGGACGTGGTGCGGAAGGTCTTGATGCTGTCCTCCTCCGGATCGTAGTCCTCCTCGTAGAAGGGCGTGAGTCGGTCGCGGAGTCGCTCCTCGGGCAGGCCGAAGTCGAGGAGAGACGTGGTCGTCAACACGAGCACCGCTTGCTGCTCGCGATCGCTACGGGGAGGGGTGATGGTAAAGGTGGGCTGCTCCGGGTCCTGGTAGACCACATTTCTGTTCTGGGTCTCCACAATCGAAATGGTGTCGGGGATGGTGGTGGTGGCCCTCACCTCGGTCCCATCCGACGTGGTGGCCGACAGCGCGTAGGTGGTGAGGGGCTGGACCGTGGGCGGCGGGCTCGGGACGGGGGCGTAGAGGCCCGCCGTCGTCTCGTCGAAGGGGATTGTCTCGGCCGTCGTCCCGTCGTCGGCACGGCGACGGACCTCGACTGTGGCGCCGCGGACGGCGGCCTCAGCGGGCGTATAGGCCTCGTCCGTGTTCACGCTGCGGGTGAGGCGGATCGTGTCCATGGGCGCCCCGCCCTGGAGGTAGGCCTCCACGACGATCTCCGTCTCGGGCTCGGTCGTGGTCGTGTCGCAGCCGGCGAAGCCACCAACGAGGAGGAACAACAGGATGGGGAGTGAGAGTCGCGTCATCGGAAGCAGGGGGGCAGACGTGGAATGTGCGTGGGGGACACGGGGGCTGCAGAGGGCCGTCCCGGCGGGACGGCTGCATGGAGGGAAAGCTCGGCAAACTGGGGGCTGCTAGAATGTGAGGGAGAACGACACGTTGGGCACAGGAACCGGAATCTGGGGGGTTTCTGTGCGCGAGAGAGTGCCGTCAGACTCGGAGTCGTACTGGTAGAACCAGATATTGCGACGGGCATAGGCGTTGATGACCTGGAGCTGAAGTTCGTACTCGGCAATCCCGAAGAACTGCCCTGTGTGGGCCACGCCCAGGTCGAGGCGGTGGTAGGCAGGGAGACGTGCGTTGTTGAAGGGACTCACGAGCACGTTCGCCGTCTCCTCGGCGCCAGGGTTGGGCGGGAAGGGGGGCTCCAACACGTAGCGCCGCTTCGGCTGCGTGTAGGCCTGCCCCGTGGCGTAGTTGAACGTGCCCGACACCCGCCAGTGGTCGGTGAGGTGGTAATTGGCGGCGACTGTGAGTTCGTGCGTGCGGTCGTAGTTCGTAGGGGCGTACTGGGGAGAGCCCGACTCCGACTCGTTGATGTTCGGAAAGCGACGCTCGGTACGACTCAGGGTGTAGCTGACAAAGCCGTTGAGGCGCCCCTCTGGACGCCGAAGCAAAACCTCCGTTCCGTAGGCCCGTCCATCGCCGATGTGGAAGCGCCCGGCGTACGGGACGCCCGCTACGTCGGGCCGAAACGGATCTCGTTCGAAGAGGTCGCGCATGGTGCGCCCGAACCCCTCCACCTCGAGGCGCCACGCGTTGCCAAGCTGGGCGTTCACGCCCAGAGCCACCTGGTCCCCGTACGACGGGGATACGCCGTCGTCGGACATAAACCAGGTGTCGAACGCCGTGAAGAGCTGGCTCGTGTCCAGGGTCAGAAACTGGTTGTAGCGGCCGTAGGCGGCCTGGAGCTGTACCGA
>CAZMDV010000212.1:0-4989 GCA_964564875.1 uncultured Salinivenus sp. | reverse complement strand
GCGCCGGACGAAACCGAAACCATCGCCCTTATCGTCGACGATCCCGACGCGCCCGGCCAGACGTTTACCCACTGGGTGCTTTTCAACCTCCCCGGCGACCTGACGCACCTGCCACGCGACGTGGGGGTCGACGCGGAGTTTGCTGGGCAGGACCCGTCGCCCCAGGAAGGCGCAAACGACTTTGGGGACCTCGGCTACGGCGGTCCCTGCCCCCCACCCGGGGACGGCGCGCACCGCTACTTCTTCCGTCTCTATGCGCTGAACACGGCCCTCGACCTCGAACAGGGGGCGACCAAGGAGCAGGTGACCGATGCCATGGACGGGCACGTGCTCGGTCAGACCGATCTGATGGGCACGTATGAGCGGTGACGGACGGAACGCGGACCGAGCCGTTCGTTCCGTACGGAGGGGATGGCAATATCCACTAGATTTCGGTCTGCACAGTTCTACAGACAAGCGGTCCCTCGATCACGCATCTGCTCATCCCCCATGCCCGTACACAACGCCGACGTCGCTTCGATCTTCGAGGAAATTGCCGACCTGCTCGCCCTCACCGACGCGAACGAGTTTCGCGTGCGGGCCTACCGCAACGCGGCGCGGACGGTCGGCCAGCTTTCGCGGCCTGTTGCCGACCTGGTTGAGGAGGGGAAGGACCTCAGCGAGCTGCCCGACATCGGCGAGGACCTGGCGGGGAAGATTGAGGAGATCGTCGAGACTGGGACGCTGCCCTTGCTGGAGGAGCTGGAGCAGGAGATCGATCCGGCGCTGGCGGAGCTGATGGGCGTGCCCGGTCTCGGCCCCGAACGTGTCCGCACCCTGCACAAGGAGCTCGGCGTCACCTCGCGAGAGGAGCTCAAGGAGGCGGCAGAGGCGGGCCATATTCGGGAGGTGAAGGGCTTCGGCGAGAAAACCGAGCAGAACATCCTCGACGGACTCGACGAGATTGGGGGCGAGCAGCGCTGGCTTCTGGCGACCGTCGAGCCCGTTGTCACGTCCCTCGTGGACTACCTCGGGGACCACGACGCCGTCGAGCAGGTCGACGTGGCTGGCAGTTACCGGCGCCGCCGGGAAACGGTGGGTGACCTCGACGTGCTCGCGCTCAGCGACGACGGGCCCGCCGTCATAGAGCACTTTGTCGGCTACGAGGACGTCGCCGAGGTGCGATCACAGGGCGAGACGCGCTCGACCGTCGAGCTCAAGTCGGAGATGCAGGTGGACCTGCGCGTGGTGCCCCCGGAAAGCTACGGCGCCGCGCTGATGTACTTCACCGGCTCGAAGGCCCACAACGTTGCGTTCCGCGACCGCGCGATCGACGAGAACCTAAAGGTCAACGAGTACGGGGTCTTCCGCCACGACGAAGATGAGGAGCGGGTGGCCGGGGAAACGGAGGAGGAAATCTACGGCCTGCTCGACCTGCCCTTCATTGCGCCGGAGCTGCGGGAAAATCGGGGCGAGCTGGAGGCCGCGGCCGAGGGAGCCCTTCCCAACCTCATCACGCCGGACGACCTGCGCGGCAACCTCCACACCCACACCACGGACAGCGACGGGCGCAACTCGCTCGCCGAAATGGCCGAGGCGGCCCGGGAGCGGGGCCTGGAGTACCTCGCAATCACCGATCACTCCCCCGCCGTGGCCGTCACGCAGGGGCTCGACGCCGACGGGCTTCGGGAGCAGATGGACGCCATCGACCAGTTGAACGAAGACCTGGAGGCCGTTCGTCTTCTCAAGGGCATCGAGGTTGACGTTTTGGAAGATGGGGCACTCGACCTCCCGGACGACGTGCTGGAGGACCTTGACCTCTGCGTGTGCGCCGTCCACACCAGCCTCGACCTGAGCGAAGAGAAGCAGACCGAGCGCCTCTTGCGGGCGATGGACAATCCGAACGTCCACATTGTGGCCCATCCCACGGGCCGGCGCATCAACGAGCGGGCCCCGATGGCGCTCGACCTGGAGCGGGTGATGGAGGCCGCGCTGGAGAAAGGCTGTGTCCTGGAGCTCAACGCCCAGCCCGAGCGGCTCGACCTCGACGCGATCTCCTGCACGCGTGCCAAAAACATGGGCCTCCCGCTCGTCATCGGGGCGGACGCGCATTGGAAGAGTGGGCTCGACTACCTCCGCTACGGCATCGACCAGGCGCGGCGTGGCTGGCTCGAACCCGACGATGTGCTCAACACGAAGTCCTGGGACGAGATTGCGGACCTGTTCGACCGGTAGCCTCCCCCCTTGGGCCGTGCGTTCGGACAATGATGGCGAGATTTGGCCGAGACAGAGGACCGAGCGACACTGAGGAATCGACGCCCGACGCACGAGCCCGTGCTGACGAAAGGGGGCCAAAACGATCCTTGGGACGGTTAAGGACGGATGTCCGAAGATTGCGGAGGCCGTTCGTCCGCGTTCCGCCAGGTCAACGATCCTGCGCCGAGGGGGACCGTTTCGGGGGGGCGGGATCGGCTGCGGGTTCTGGGCGCTTGCAGACTCGTTGCTCGCGGCGCGACTGGGCGGTGAGGGCATCGCCCGAGGGATGGGGAATCGCCTCGGTCCGCGGCGGCCGCTTCAGGACCACGAGCCACCTAGCGCCCTCGGCTTCCACAATTCGCGGGTTTGCGCTTCGAATCGTCCAGCCCTTCGACAGGAGAGAGCTGATCTGCGGGTGCTGCTCCACCTTGTCTCGACTGGGGGCGTCCACCAGTGCAAGTGTCGTTTCGGCCGTAACTGATGAGGAAGCCGGCGGCGTGCGTGGTTGTCTTGCTTGGGCGGAGTCCATACGGGGAGCGGAATCTGTGAGAGAGAACGGGAACGGGACAGGGGACTAATTCCGTCCGTCTCTCCCGCCGCGCTCGTGCAGGCGCAGGACGAACCCCGCCCGGTCACTGCAGCCGAGCCGGTTCTCCACCGCCACCCTGAACCACCGCCAGGGCCCGAGGCCAGTCTTGAGGCGCAGCAACCAGGTAGCCCGCTGCTTGTTGCGGGCGGTCATCTCAGTCAGGTCGTGCAGGATCGGCTTCAGTCGTCGCGGGTGGACGTGATCGAAAAAGGGCTCTCCGGTGAGGGACCGGGAACCGAGGTCCAGTAGGGCACGGGCCCCGTCGGAGACGTGTCGAATCGTCCCCTCGTCGTCGAGGAGAATGCGGGGTGGGTCCCTCTCGGGGAGGTCGTCCAAGGTCTGACGGTGGGCTCCGGGGGCCCGCTCTGCGGACGGCGGCGATTGAACTTGGGAGTCTGGCATAATCGGTCGCGGATTGGACATTGAAATCGTGAAAGCGCTTCCAAAAAGAGAACCCCACATCTCTACGCCCGATCCGTTGCCAAAAGGGGCGTATCGTTTCAGTCGGAACGCCCCAATCGGGGCCAGCCTCGGGCTGCCCGACGGATTGGGACGGGGGAGAGCCCGGAAGCGGGGCCGAAGGTGCTCTACCAACCTCCATTGACGGAGAGGTTACTCGAGCACGAAGGTCACCTTGGCGTGAACGCGGTACCCCTGGATGTCCCCATCTTCGACGATGGCGCGGTAGTCATCGACGTAGACGTTTCTCACGTTCTTTACTGAATCTGATGCCTCGCGAACCGCCTCTTCGGTGGCGTCTTCTAGCGTGTCTCCTTCTGCGAGAAGCTCGATGGACTTCGCGACGGACATAGTACGGGGCGTGTTTGGGGGAATAATGTCGAATGGGATTCGCTTCGAGGCTCATCACATAAGAAAAAGACTGGGAGGAACAGCGACTGTGAGAACGTTTCTCAAATGCCTGTGGTGGAATCTCCCCCATGCTACGGGGCAGCGACGTCTGGGGCTTTCGTCGGCGACCGAGTGCCGTCCCCGAGCACGGCCCGTTCCGACCTATTTTCGAATCTCGCGAGCATTCGGTTTCAGGGTTGACCGAGAGGCTGCCTGAACATCCAGGGGCCGCCAGCGGCGTGTGCAACCTGCTCCCACCTCTCAGTCAGGGTCTTCCCTACACGGATGAATCTGTGTCTTCAGTACGATGAAGCGTCCATCCGCCCTGCTCACAAGCACGGCGTGCTTCGATGCAGAGTCGTCTCGTCCTTGCGGTTCTGGTCGCTGTTCTCCTGGGCTGTGGGTCCGACTCGGAGCCTTCGTCGTCGACCCCGCCGGACTCAGTCCAACGAGTGGTCGAGACCTCCATTCACGACCTCAACGCGATGCGGGAGTCGCTCGCAAAAACGATGGACCCCGAGACGGTGGACCGGGAAACCTTCGCGCGGGTCTGTAAGCCGGTGAGGAAGCGCGCCCGGTCGATGGCTCAGTTTCGCGGCTGGGCCGTGCAGCAACTCGCCCGCAAGTACCGCAATCCGGCGCACCAGCTCGACCCCGAGGCCGGCTCGATCTCCGCGCAGTTCGCGCACGATCCCGAACGGACGGAGGCGTGGCTCCGCACGGTTCGCGACGAGACGCCGGGGTGGCGCTACTTCCGCCGCATCCCCGTGGAGTCCTCGTGCCTGGCCTGCCACGGGGCGAAGGAAAGGCGTCCGCGCTTTGTGAAGGAAAGATATCCCGAGGACCGCGCGTACGGATTTGAGGAGGGCGACCTTCGCGGGCTTTACGCCGTGTTCGTTCCCGACTCGACGATCGCTGAGTCCCACCGGTAGTCCCCTTCTTGGATCGTTCTCCAGGGTTCTCGTCCGTCTCCCTTCCACAGTATTTTCTGCTCCCAATGGCCTCGCTGTCCCCCGCCGCCGAAACCGTTTTGCGTCGTCGCTACCTCCGGCAGGACAAGAACGGAGATGTCGTCGAAACGCCCGACGAGATGTTTCGCCGGGTGGCCTCCACCATTGCACAGGCCGAGGCCCAGTTTGGGGGCGACGTAGAGGCGGTCGAGGCGCAGTTCTACGAGATGATGCGGCGGCTCGACTTCCTTCCGAACTCCCCGACGCTAATGAACGCGGGGACGGACCTCCAGCAGTTGGCGGCGTGCTTTGTTCTTCCGATCGACGACTCGCTGGAATCGATTTTCGAGACCCTTAAGCAGACGG
>CAZMDV010000211.1:0-4997 GCA_964564875.1 uncultured Salinivenus sp. | reverse complement strand
CTGCGCCAGGAAACCGATCCGGTAGAGGAAAACAGCGATGAGCTACAGTCCCTCATCGACGACATGATCGAGACGATGCGCAACGCCGCCGGGATTGGCCTGGCGGCGCCGCAGGTGGGTCGCAGCGAGCGCCTCTTCGTGGTGGATCTCACCCCAATGGCCGACGAGATGGCGGAGGCCGGGGAGACTCTCCCGCCGCAGCCGACGGTCTTCATCAACCCCGAAATCCTCGAGGAGAGTGCCGAGACGGTCGAGTTTGAAGAGGGGTGCCTCTCTGTTCCGGAGGTGCGGGAGGCGGTGACCCGCCCCGCGCGGGTGCGGATGCGCTACCGGGATCGCAACTTTGAAGAGCAGGAGATCGAGGCCGGACACATGCTGGCCCGGGTTCTGCAGCACGAGCGCGACCACCTCGACGGTGTTCTCTTCACGGACTATCTCAGCAGCTTCCGGAAGCGGCTGCTGCGCCGACCCCTCCGCGAGATGGTCAATGGGGAGATCGAGGCCGACTATCCGCTCGTGACCAAGGATGACGAACAGGTGCCTGCGCGATAGCTGACGCTTTGCGTGAAGCGTTTTGCGTTGAGGGTTGTGCGTTGGGAGTTTTGGGGAGCGGTGGATCGGTGAGTGGCTCTCTATTTCAGGGGTGTTGCGATGGGTTCCAGGCGCGTGCTGTCTCGGCCACAGGCGAGGGACGTCTACGACCGCATCGGCGCGTGGCAGGACACGCAAGCCTTCTACGAAGCCCCGGCACTGGACGAGTTGGTTGCACAGGGAGCCTTCGGCGAGGCTCGGACGCTCTTTGAGGTGGGCTGTGGCACGGGGCGGCTGGCCGGGCGCCTCCTCCGCGAGCGGTGCCCGTCGGAAACGCGGTACGAGGGCGTTGATCTCAGCGCCACGATGGTCGAGATTGCCTGCGAGCGGCTGGCCCCGTTTGGGAAGCGGGCGACGGTGCGACAGACCGACGGCGGGTTGACCTTCGAACGGGCCGACGGGTCGCAGGACCGGGTCGTGGCGACCTACATGCTGGATCTCCTCTCGCGCGAGGATGCGCGGGTCCTGATCGACGAGGCCCACCGTCTGCTGACGGCGGACGGGCGGCTCTGCCTCGCGGGGCTGACGTGGGGGCGCGATGTTCTGTCCCGGGGAGTGAGCGTCGCCTGGGACGCGCTCCACGCGATTCGCCCGGGGTGGGTCGGCGGCTGCCGCCCGGTGGAGGCACGATCGCTCCTCCAGGGAGCTCGGTGGCACGAGCAGTACCATGGCGTACTCACGGCCTGGGGCGTGCCGTCGGAAGTGCTGGTCGCTACGCCTGCGTGAGAACTCTTTGCGGTTGCGCCGGGAAGCGAGAAGGGCGCCTGCCCCTGAACAGGGGCGTCCGAGACACGTTCGGACCTCGACAGGTCTTTTCTCACGAGTCCGCGACGGTAGCGTGGCCTTGCTCTCGGTCGACCAACTCACCGTTACGCTCGACGGCCACACGATTCTGCGAGACGTTAGCTTCGACGTGCCGGGGGGCCGCTGGGTCGGGGTGCTTGGGCCAAACGGGGCCGGCAAGACCACCCTCCTCCGCGCCCTTGGGGGCCACATTCCGTTCGAGGGAGCCATCCGGCTGGAGGGGAGGCCCGTCGGAGGCATGAGTGCGCAGGAGCAGGCCCGCACGCTGGCGTTTGTGCGACAGGCCCGGTCGCTCACCTTCGACTTTACCGTCGAGGAGTTCGTACTGCTCGGGCGGGCGCCGCACCGCGGCTGGCTGCAGTCGTACCGGACCTCGGATCGCGAGCGGACCCGAGAGGCGCTGGCGCGGGTTGACCTGGAAGGCTTTGAGTCGCGTTCCGTGCTGTCGCTCAGTGGCGGCGAGATGCAGCGCGTGTTTCTGGCCCAGGCGCTCGTGCAGGACACCGCCCTGCTCCTGCTTGACGAGCCAACGGCGCATCTCGACGTGCACTACCAGTTTTCGTTCATGGAGCAGGTCCAGACGCAGGTGGCCGAGGGACAAACGGTGCTTGCGGTGGGACACGACCTCGAGCTTGCGGCGCGGTACGCCGATCAGCTCCTTCTTCTCGACGAGGGGGAGCTGCGAGCCGAAGGGCCGCCCGCCTCGGTGCTCACCCCCGACCGGATCGCGGAGGTGTTCGGCATGCGGACGGAACTGGACCGGCATCCGGACGGCACGCTTCGGATTGACTATCTGGGACCGGTCTCGCCTTCTCCAGTCCGGATGGACGCCTCCCTGTGAGCCGGGGACGAGCGCGTCGTGCGCCCGGAAACGCGAGCCGGACTGAGCCGTGCTACGCCGTGATCCGTGACAGTTTATTCACCATCGGGCCCCAACTCCACGTCGATGAGCAAGAGAATTTACACCCGCACTGGCGACGACGGTACCACCTCTCTCTTCGGCGGCGATCGCGTGGGGAAGGGCAATTCCCGGATCGACGCGTACGGCACGGTCGATGAGACCAACTCGATCGTCGGGATGGCGCGGGCTCATTTAAAGGGCGAGCCTGGGGAGGAGGAGCTCGATCCGGTGCTCGGCGACCTTCAGGAAGAGCTGTTCGTCCTGGGGGCCGACCTTGCCACCCCGATGGACGCGACCCCAGTCGTTGAGCGCATCGAGGAGGCGCACGTGACGGCCCTCGAAGAGCGGATTGACCGCTTCGACGCGGAGCTTCCGTCGCTGGAGCGGTTCATCCTGCCCGGGGGAACGCCCACCGGAGCGTCCCTCCACTCGGCCCGCACCGTGTGCCGCCGGGCCGAGCGCCACGTCGTAGAGGCGAGCACGTCGACCCCGATCAACGAGCAGGTCATCGTCTACCTGAATCGTCTCTCCGACCTCTTCTTCGTGCTGGCCCGGTGGGCCAACCGCAAGGCCGGAGTTCAAGAGGACACCTGGGTGCCCGCCGACACGGAGACGGAGGAGCCCTCCTCGGAAGAGACGGTCGGCGACTGAGGGAGCTCCACTCCAACGACGCACAGACCGACCCTTTCCCTTCTTCCTCCGGACGACATGCAGCATCTGGCCGCAAAACTGCTCCCGGTCCTCCTGGTGGTTGCGGGCATTCCCCTCGCCTGCCAGACGGGCTCGACGGCACCGACCGACCGATCGGCCCCCGAGCGATCGGAGGTGTCGACCGATCCGTTTGGCCTTCGGGCGGGTCGGTACACAGTGAAGAAGGGACGGGTGGGCCGCGCGGAAACCTTCTTGGACCTCCTGGACGAGTACGGCGTGGCCTACCAGACGACCCTGACCCTCGCCGAGGCGGCGGCCCCCAAGTTTGAGGTGGAGGATCTTCGGCCGGGACGGCCGTACCGCGTGTACGTGAACCCGTGGCTCCAGCAGGTGCGGTACTTCGTCTACCAGATCGATGCCACCCGGTACGTCGTCTTCGATGTCCGATATCCGGAGCGGACCTACGTCAGCACCCGACCGGTCGAGCGCACCTGGGCCATGGTCTCTGGAACGGTCGACGGGTCGCTGTACGAGACCATCGTGCAGAACGGTGGGCATCCCTTGCTGGCCCTTCGGCTCTCGGAGGTCTTCGCCTGGCAGATTGACTTCTTCCGGCTCCGTGCCGGCGATACGTTCCGGCTCATGTACGAGAAGCGTTCGGTAGAGGGGGAACCGCTTCAGCCCGGCGACATCGTTGCGGCCCGCGTCCGGCACCTCGGCGAGGACTACTACGCGTTCCGGTTCGAAGGGGGAGAGAATGAGGCGGAGTACTACAATCGGCAGGGGCAGAGTCTGCGCCGACAGCTCCTGAAGGCGCCCCTCCAGTACTCCCGCATCAGCTCCGGTTTTAGCAACAACCGGTACCACCCCATCCTGAAAGAGTACCGGCCCCACCACGGCATCGACTACGCGGCGCCGCGGGGCACGCCCGTCCGGTCGGTCGGCAGTGGGGTCGTCCAGCGTGCCGGCTACAAAGGGGCCAACGGCAACTACGTCAAGATCCGACACAACGGCACTTACACGTCCGGCTACCTCCACCTTTCGGACATTGTGGTGACCCCGGGCGAGACGGTCGACCAGGGCGAGACCATCGGCTATGTTGGGAGCACAGGCCGGTCCACGGGGCCACACCTCGACTATCGCCTGTGGAAGCACGGCACGGCCGTGAATCCGTACGCCCTGGAGCTTCCGCCGTCCCAGCCGGTGCCCCTCCAGCATCGGGAGGCCTTCCGGAAAACCGTAGAGGCCCTGCTGCCCCGTCTCCAAGGCCACTCAGTGTTTGCTCGGGCGCCATCGGGGGCCAGGACAACGGGGACTTTGCTGTCGGGAAACCATGGGTCCAATCTGGCGGGCCGCTGACGCGCTCACGACTTCGTCGGTTCTGGATGAGCTCCTCCCTGCGCAGCGACCAGATCGAGACGGACGGGCCCCTTCTGCTCGTCCACGGCGGGGCGTGGGACATCCCCGACGCTGTGCTGGACGCACACCGGACCGAACTTCGAAAAACGCTCGACGCGGGGCAAGGGCTCTTGCAGACTGAGGAGGATGCGCTGACGGTCGTGACGGAGGCGGGCGCGGCCCTGGAGGGCCACGCGGCGTTCAATGCCGGGTACGGGGCCATGCTCAATCAGGACGGGGAGGCGGAGCTGGACGCCGGGGTGATGGCGGGCGCGACGCTGGACTACGGCGCCGTCATGGCCACTCAGCACTTGGCGCATCCCGTTCGGGTGGCCCGCCGGCTGCTGGCAGAGGGAGAGGGTCGGGTGCAGATGCTGGCAGGAGAGGGGGCCGAGCGGTTTGCCGAGGCGCAGGGCGTCGAGCTCGTGCCGAATGCGCAGCTCGTGTGCCCGCGGGAGCGGCGGCGGTACGAGCGCCTCCGGGCCCAGGCCGACGCCGACCACCCGAGCCAGTCGTTTCTGCCGGGCGTCTCTGCCCTCAGTGGGGCCGATACGGTGGGCGCCGTGGCGCGGGACGCGACCGGTCGCCTCGCCGCCGCTACCTCCACGGGCGGCACACCGTTCAAGCCGCCCGGCCGCATCGGCGACTCGCC
>CAZMDV010000210.1:0-5017 GCA_964564875.1 uncultured Salinivenus sp. | reverse complement strand
ATGGTGCCGTCGAGCGCCCGGATGAGGAAGACGGTGTGGAATTCGAGCCCCTTCGCCGAGTGGATGGTTGACAGCACGAGGGGCGGCTCGTCGTCCTCGGCGGCCTCCTGGTCCAGAGCGGTTAGCTCGATGGGGTCGAGGGTGAGGGACGACAGGAAGCGCTGGCGCGACTCGTAGTTGGCGGCCAATCCCGCAAGGTGCTCCAGGTCCGGCGCGCGCTTCGGGTGGTCGTCGGCGTACTTGTTCTCGAACAGCGGCTGGTAGTAGTCGAGGATGGCCTCCACCTGCTCGTTGACCGACGTGTCCTCGGTCCGGACGTGGCGGAGCGTAGCGAAGAGCTGTTTGAGCCGGGCCGCGTAGCGGTCGGAGAAGGGCGCGCCGTCCCCCAGTGTCAGCGGATCCTCGGCCGTCTCCGTCGTCCACTCGATGAGCGAGCGGGCCGTCTTGGGCCCGATGCCGTGGATGAGCTGGAGCGCGCGGTTCCAGGAGGCCGCATCCTGCGGATTCTCCACCACCTTCAGGTGAGCGAGCACGTCCTTGATGTGGGCGGCCTCGTTCAGCTTCGTTCCCCCGTACTTCACGAAGGGGATGTTGCGCTGGTTGAGTTCCACCTCCAGGTCGTACGCGTTGTGGCTGCTGCGGAAGAGCACCGCCACGTCGCTGAGCGGCACGTCCTGCTCGCGCAGCCGCAGCACCATCTCGGCCACGAAGCGGGCTTCCATGTCGCCGTCGGCGGCGGGAACGAGGGCCGGCAACTCCCCTTCCGTCTTCTCTGTAAAGAGCGTCTTGTCGTACGAGCGCTCGGCCTGCTCGATGACGTGGTTCGCCAGGTCCAGGATCGGCTGCGTGGAGCGGTAATTGCGCTCTAGCTTCAGGATCTCCGTGTCGTCGAACTGGTCGGGGAAGCGGAAGATGTTGCGGAAGTCGGCGCCCCGGAATTTGTAGATGCTCTGCGCGTCGTCGCCCACGACGGTGACGTTGCCGTGGACCGACGCGAAGCGGCGCACGAGCTGGGCCTGCAGGACGTTCGTGTCCTGGTACTCGTCCACCAGCACGTGCCGGCAGCGGCTCGCCACCTGGTGGCGCACGTCGTCGTTCTCGGCGAAGAGCTCCAGCGTGCGGCGCAGCAAGTCGTCAAAGTCCATGAGCCCGTGCGCCTGCTTGTACTGCCGGTACTCCTCCCGGAGGCTTTTCAGATCCGCGTGTAGGGTCGTAAACTGCGGGTAGCGCTGCGTGAGGGTCTCCCTGAGCGTCTCGTCGCGATTCGTGGCGGACGAGAACATCGAGTAGAGCGTGTTCTTCTGCGGGAAGCGCTCCTCCTCGTCCCCGTAGTCGCCGCGGGCGCGAATCACGCTCAGCACGTCGGCGGCGTCGGCCGCGTCGAGGACCGTAAAGTTGCGGGGAACGTCGAGGGCCTCAGCGTGTTGCCGCAGCACCTCGAGGCAGAAGGCGTGGAAGGTTCCGCCCCGCACCTTTTCGCAGCGGCCGTCGAGCAGGCTGGCGGCGCGGGCCGTCATGTCGTTGGCCGCCCGCCGGGTGAACGTAAGAAGAACAATTTGCTGGGGCCGGGTGCCCGTCTCCACCAGGTATGCAAGGCGGTAGATGAGGGTGCGTGTCTTGCCGGTGCCAGCCCCAGCCACGATGAGAAGCGGCCCATCGCCCGCCGTGGCCGCCTCGTACTGCTGATCATTGAGCTCGCCCGCATAGTCGATCGTAAGGTCCTCCGGCGCCCCCGACGGTTCGTCCCGATCCGAACGCAGAACAATGCGGCGCGACATGGCGGGGAATCGGGTCGTTCGTGCGGGTGCGAGTGAGGGAGTGCGGTCGGCCTACGGGTCGGGAGACCATCTCCGTCCCGGCTGAACATTGACCGGTGGATGCCGGTTGGTGGAGCGCGAACGCACCTTGGTTGCGTCCCAAGAGCGACAATCGATAAACCTTTGTGCCGGGAGGAGTGATCCGGTCGAATCGTTTTGTGTCGGCGATTTTGGATTGGGCGTTGAGGCTCGCGGCAAAGAGGGGTAGACATTGGGCGAGTTCGTTTCATAGATTGCTCTGTACGGCCAGCCCGCTGGGCCTCGTCCCATTGCGCTGGCGTCCGGACGGATATTCTCGAAAGCGAGGTTCTTCCTGGAGTCTGATATGGGCAAAGTCATCGCAATTGCAAACCAGAAAGGAGGAGTCGGCAAGACGACTACCGCGATCAATCTGGCCGCATCTTTGGCGGCCACGGAGCATCCCACGCTCCTCTTGGACATCGACCCGCAGGCCAACTGTACATCTGGCATTGGCATCGAGTCTGACGAGGTAGATCCCTCCATCTACGAGGTGCTCATCGGCGAGGTGGACGCGTCGGAGGCGATCATGACGACGGAGATGCCGTTCCTCGACATGATGCCGAGCCACATCAACCTCGTGGGGGCCGAGATTGAGATCATCGACGAGACGCAGCGCGAACAGTTGCTGAGTGAGGCCCTGCCGCGTGTCCGACGCAAGTACGACTTCGTCGTCATCGACTGCCCGCCGTCCCTCGGGCTGCTGACGCTCAACTCGCTCACCGCCGCCGACTCGGTGCTCGTTCCGGTCCAGGCCGAGTACTTCGCGCTGGAGGGACTGGGGCAGTTGCTCAATACGATCAAGATCGTTCGGCAGCACCTCAATCCCGATCTGGAGATCGAGGGCGTTCTCATGACGATGTTCGACACGCGCCTCCGTCTCTCCAACCAAGTGGCCGACGAGGTGCGCCGCTACTTCGGCGACCGCGTGTTCGAAACCATCGTGAAGCGCAACGTGCGCCTCTCGGAGGCCCCGAGCTTCGGAAAGCCGGCCCTACTATACGAAGCCTCCAGCACCGGTGCCCAGAACTACATGGCACTGGCGCGCGAGATTCTCGGCAACAACGAAGAGTACCTCGAGTCGTCTCCCGGCGAAAACGGACTGGGCGACGCCGAAAGCGTCGAGACGCCCGCCGCGGACGATCAGGAGCGGCTGTCGGACGCGATCGGAGAGCCCTCGTCGGACGCCGAGGAGGAATCGACGACTCCGGCCGACGAGTTCTCCATCTAGTCCCGACCCGCTGCCCGACTCGGTTTCGCACCGATTTCGTTCGCTTCCCTTTTTCGTCGATCCCCAGTCTCGCATGGGTAAGAAATCAGCACTTGGCAAAGGCCTCAACGCGCTCCTGCCGGACGAGCAGGACGAGCAGGCGCCAGAAGAAGAGCGTGGCGCGGACGGGGACGAACCCGAGGCGGAGGGACAGGGCCAGCTTTACCAGTTCGAAGACGGCACCCGCCTGCTCGGCCGTGTGGCCGAGGTGGCGGTGGACCGCATCCGCCCGAATCCGTATCAGCCGCGCCAGGAGTTCAAGGACGAAGCGCTCGATGAGCTCGCGGCCTCGATCGATCAGGTGGGCCTCATCCAGCCCATCACGGTGCGGGCCCTCGGAGACGGCGAGTTCGAGGTCATTTCCGGCGAACGACGCCTGCGAGCGGCCCGCCGAGCCAGCATGGAGCACCTGCCCGCGTTCATCCGCGAGGCCAACTCGGAGGAGATGCTTGAGATGGCCCTCGTCGAGAACGTGCAGCGTGAGGAGCTTAACCCTCTCGAAATCGCCCTCGGGTACCAGCGTCTCGTGGAGGAGTGCGACCTCACGCAGGAAGAGGTGGCCGAGCGAGTGAGCAAGAGCCGCGCGACGGTCTCCAACTTCCTCCGCCTGCTCCGGCTCCCCGCCCCCATCCAGGCCGCCCTGCGGGACAGAGAAGTGAGCATGGGCCACGCCCGAGCCCTCATCGCCGTGGAAGACAAGGAGGCCCAGGTTGAGCTGCTCGACGAGATCGTCGAAGAGGACCTTTCGGTCCGCGAGGTCGAGCAGCGGGTCCGCGACTGGCATGACGAGGACGACGATGACGGGGCGGCGGCGGACACGACCGTCGACGCCGACGCGCCCTCGACCGAGGCGGTGCCCGACCGCAGCGACCTGCAACTCGAAGAGTTGCGCAGTGCACTCCGCGCCCGATTTAGCACGCAGGTGCAGATTCACCACAAGAAGGACGGCGAGGGCACAATCGAGATCTCTTACTACTCCGAAGAGGACCTCGAGCGCCTCATGGAGCTGATGGTGGGGGGGTAGAGGCGGTGTGAGGCGTACCTGCGCGTGGGCGCAGCGGAACCGGGTCCTGGGGTTTTCTCGGTGCTGGCCGAGTTGTGCGTCATCACGTGGCCAGCGAGCCCCGATCCTCGTGAGCGAAGCCGTATGATCTCCTGGTTGTCTGTGACGCCGATACGTCGTGCCGGGCTCGGTCTGGGAGTGCTGTGGATGCTCCTGATGGCGGTCGGCGTCGCGCAGGCGCAGCCCGACAGCGTCCGCTCGGCGGTCCTGAAGGCGAAAGGATTTCCGCCGGACCATTCACCCCGCGGCGCCCTCTGGCGGGCCGCCGTCCCGGGCTGGGGACAGGTCTACAATCGTCAGTACTACAAACTCCCGTTCGTCTACGCGGGACTGGCCGGCGGCGGTTTTGCCATCTACAGGATGAACCGCCGCTACCTGCTGTTTCGTCGCGCCCATCTCTTCACGGTCGGAGAAAGTCAGGACGGGGACAACAACCCTTACGGAAACTTCGAAGACGAGTACGACGAGGCCAGGTCCGAACTGGGCGCTGAGCAAGTGAGTGGACAGCAGCTCCGGAGCCTACGCGACAAACGTCGCCGATGGCGAGACCTATCGATCCTCGGAACGGGCCTCTTTTACGTTCTCACCATCCTCGACGCCTACGTGAGTGCGCACCTCCTGACGTTCGACGTGGACGACGTTGCCCTGGACGTGCGGCCCACTGGGGGAGGACGCGTACAGGCCCGAGGTGAGGCGACAAAAAAATCCACACAGGCTTCGCCCGTATCTGTTCCTCCAAATGGGGTGGGACTGCGCGTCCGTGTGCGGTTCTGATCGGCGACGGAAACTGGAGAAGCATCCGTCAGGCGCTTGGGGTAGAGAGGCGATAGTGGGTAGGGAGGCGATAGT
>CAZMDV010000209.1:0-5019 GCA_964564875.1 uncultured Salinivenus sp. | reverse complement strand
TAGTCTTCCAATCTTCCCACCGAAACAGGCCTGGAGCTCTCGGACGCTGCCTCGAAAAACCGGTCAAGACCGTCGCGTGAGCAGGATCCCTTGGCTGTTGCCGAGCGAGATCGACGCATCGGGTCCCTCCACGTCTAGCCCCGGCGTCGCGAGTGCTACCGACCAGCCGTCCCGCCGCCCCTCCGGGGCCTGCGCTCGGGGGACTACCGCCTCCGGCCGCCCCTCCAGGTTGGCCACCAGGAGGACCTCCTCCCCGTCCGGCCCCCGTCGCCAGCCCGAGACGAGCACGGCGCTGTCACAGGGCTCGCGGTAGCGGAGCCACTCGTTGTCGCCTAAAGAGTCGCGGAGCCACGGCCGTGCTCGCCGAAAGTCGCGAACGGATCGGTTGTACGCGGGCCGTGCCTCGTCGAGCCGGTCGACCCAGTTTGTCACCGTGCAGTAGTCGTGCAAGTCCTCCATCCACGCTGTTGCGATTTGCTTGAGCATCTCAATCGACAGGTCCGGCCCATCTAACGGGGGCTTCGTCGCCCGCATCATGGAGGCCATGGACGACAGGTCGTACTCGGTGCTCTGCACCGCGTGATCGAGCGTGTGCAGGAAGCGGCGCAGCCCGTCCAGGTCCGTGAAGCCGAGGGCCTTCAGGCGCTGGAAGTGCGTGTCTTCCGCAAACCGCTCCGGCGTCACGCGCCACTCCAGAAAATAGGCTTCTTCCGACATCACCTTCACCCCATAGCGGTCGTCCGTATTGCGGATGAAGCTCCACGGCGCCCGCATCAGCGCGTTGAGGAAGTCCATCGGCACGCCCGGCAAGAAGCCGTACATCAGCAGGTTCGTGGCCGGGTTGTCGTAGGCATTCTCGATGATCTCCGGCAGCGAGTCGCCGAGGTACGTATTGATGTTGACGCGCTGCGCCTCCGGCTCCACCTGCGCGCCTCGCCGCACCGTGTCGTGGTTCGAGCAGCCGCTGATCCACTGCCCGCCTCGCTCCAGCATTTCCCGGATGCGCCACCACTTGCTCACCCAGAAGGTAAAGAGGAAGGGCGTGTTGTGGGCAAACGTGAGCGGCCCCCACTGAAAGGCGTCGGGCTGTTCTTCGATGACGGCCCGGTAGGTGGAGGAGAGCTCCCAGTCGTCTCGCGGCCAGGGCCGCCCGTCCTCAAAGACCATCCAGGGGTAGTACTCGGTGTCGGCCGTCGTCTGCACCACGTCGCTCATTTCCCGGAGAAACTCGTCGTCGTAATAGAGCTGTTCGTCCTCCGAATCCCAGTACCGAAAGTCCTGTGCTCCGTCCACGCGGAGGCCATCGGCGCCGAAGTTGCCCTTGCGGCGCTGCATCTCCAGCAATAGGGCGCGCGTCATGGGGTGTCGGAAGCGCACGTTCATCCCGTACATGCCCTGTCCCGCCAGGAAATGCTCGTTGAGGAGGTCGACGGCCTGGTTGTCGGTGTGACCAAAGACGACGTCGAAGATGAGACGGATGGGACGCTCGGGCATGGTGTGGAGCGTGGCGGCCAGATCCGCCAGCTCGTCCGGGCGGCGGGAGGCCAGAATCGAGGGATTGACCGCCGAGGAGGCCGAGAGGGGAACGTCGTAGCCCCAGTTGGTGATGTCGGGCGCCCGCAGGCGGACCGGGACTTCTTCGGCCCCGGGATCGAAGGCCTCCTGCTCGGCCCAGAACGAGGGCCCCGCCTCGTGGACGATGGTGGGCTGCACCGGCATCAGCTGCACCGCATCGTGCCCGGCGTAGTGTTGCTCCGCCGCCGTGAGGGGCTCGCCGTTGGACTGCTTGCGCGCGATCTCGCGGTAGATGCGCGTGAGGGCCGCGATGGTGCCCGCCGCCGAGGCCGTGCCGGGATGGATCTGCAAGATGTGCTGCGGAGGGCCAATCTGGGGACGCCCGTCACGGGTGCCGCTCACGAACGACTCGGGCAGGTCGGCCCAGTAGTCCGCGTCGGCGCGGCCCTGCTGGATCGACGCCACGTCGTAGAACTCGGCGGGGGCAAACGCCCCGAACGGAACGGAGTGCGCGAGGTGGTCGGAGACCGTGTGCCACGTTCCGTCCGCGCCGGGGTAGCGGAGCCAGTAGAAGCTGCCGACGGTGTCGCGCGTTCCCGGCCGCATCCCCTCCACCACCCCCCACAGCATGTCGCGATGGGTCCGGAGTTGCACCGTGTCGCGCCGGAACCGAACGGTTTGATCGGGATCCGTGAGGTCGAGGTCAGGCGATGGCGTCAGGATTTCGAGTACCGCGTCGCCCGCCTCCACCTCCTCCCGGCCGAGCTCTGGGGCCCACATCCCAATTTCCGCCGTTCCGTCCGCTCGAAGATGCGCGCCCATCCGTGCGGCCCACTGCTGAGCCGTCCCACAGGCATCCTGATCCTTGCGGTCAACACGCCGCACCCAATCGAGGAGAGCGGCCGTGGCCTGCTCGTCCAGGGCGATGGTGGGGTCTGTCATTGCTGTCAAAAGTGCGGTTGCGGGGAAAGGAACGGATTCTCTTCTCTCCACCGAGGGGGCCTCGACACGTCCGGAGAAAAGAGAGCGGAGGGACGAGACAAAAATATCCTGACCGATGGGGAGGAATCAAAGGGCGACGACGAGCCCATGGGTACGTGCCATGCTCATCTCGGACTGAGACTGTGGGGACGGCTATCGTGCTCCAGTCCGAATGAGGCATTGAGGGAAACGCATTCAGAAATCACGACCTGAAGCGGGGCGGTGTCCGCGATGCGCCCATCGTCGAGGTTGTCCGCCAGTCGGAGCAATGCCCTCGGCGTGTTCAGAAGGGTCGTCTCCGTAATCTGAACCCAATAGGCCAGATATCCGAAGGAGCCGGGTCGCCGAGGACTTCCGTATGTCGGTCGTCCGGCCCCACGTTCTACTGCTCTCCCTCGTAGCCCACCGAGCCCCCCGCAACGGTAACCGACTCGTCGCTTGCGGAAACCTTGAGTCGAATACCCCCCACTCGCCCCCCGTCTGTCTAGCAGTGCACATTCGTCTCGTGAGACGCGCGGGAACACCTCCAGGCTGCTCGTCGAGTCGATCTGGCGCAAGTAGCGCGTGTGCAGCAGGGATTGACTTCGAACCGTTGTGCCAGACCGCTCGCCGACCTCCAGCGCGCAAACGTCAATTTCATGGCTCAAACTGATCTCCAGTGAGGAAATACCGTGGCGGAACCCCAGAAGTGAGTCCAGAAGGCGGTTCAGCGGCTGCCTCTCACCGGGCCGCCCCGCCGACTCTATTCCGAGAAGCCCTTCCCGTACCGCACTCAAGCAAGCCGTCATCTTCAACAATAATCACGTGGGGTACCGGAGGACTTGATTGCAAGAACTTGGCACAGCTCCTCCTCCATTAGACCGTTCCGGGGTAGCAAAATTTCTATTCCGGGATCGCAAATGTTACAATTTTTGGTCTCGGCCTCCTGGGAAGGAAGAAGTGGTTTGACAAATTATTACAGGAATTTTAGATTTGAAAACACCCCCTTGAGAAAAGCCGGTGTACCACTGCTCGATCATTTTCTCCCGGCTCGCTCATGTGGTCTTCTGTTCGCCGTGATCTGGCCTTCCATCCGGGGATCTGGCAGTACGTCACAGCGGGGCTCCTCCTTGCACTGGGATGGTGCATCCCGGGCAGTTCCGTTCCCGCCCAGGAGCTGGGCCAAATCACAGGCCGAGTCCTGGATCCGAACGGTCAGCCGCGTCCGGGCGCTTCCCTGGTGCCGAAGGGCACCGCGCGCGGCGGCGCTGCGGGGAACGACGGGCGATACGTGATCACGGTCCCACCCGGCACCTACACGCTCCGCGCCTCCTTCCTGAGCTGCCGCTCGGAAACGGTCTCGGTCACCCTCGCGCCAGGGACGACGGTCACCCGCAACTTCGCCCTCCCTGCCAAGGTGACGAACTTGTCCGGCTCACGCGGGCTCACGGAGGGAAGTCCCCGAATTGAGGAGTCCTTCAGTGAGGAGGAGGCCTTCTCCATCGACGTGTTCATAGGACGCCCCGTGCCTCCCCGTGCGCTGGAGCTGTCTCTCTCCTACGATTTCTAGGGCTGGAAGCTTTGATGGCTGAACGGACTCGAGCTGCCCTTGATGAGGCGGGCACCGCCGACGTTTCAGGTGACTTTCCCCAACACGAACGGTTCGGACGCGAGACGCTCGACAGCCTCTCTCACCCACTCTGAGGACCATGCTTACTGAGTTCACCGTTTCCTGGATCGACATTACCATTCTGGTGATCTATCTGGCCCTCAGCCGGTTTATTCCCTTGTGGATGGTTCAGGGTCAACAAGAGGATGCCGACGGATTCTTTCTGGGCGGACGAAACTTTATCTGGCCGCTTATCGGCTTCTCGCTCTTTGCCACCAACATGTCGGGGGCGTCATTCGTGGGGCTGGCCGGTGCGGGTTATAGCCAGGGCGTATCCGTCTACAGCTACGAGTGGATGGCCGCCGTCATCCTGATCATCTTCATCTTCTTCATCCTGCCCTTCTACCTGCGGTCGGGCGTTTTCACCTTGCCGGAGTTTTTGGAGAAGCGCTACGATCAGCGCTCGCGGCGCCTCTTCTCCGCGGTCAACATCTTCTTTAACATGTTCATCGACGCCGCGGCGGCGCTCTACGCGGGGGCCCTGGTGGTGCTCACGATCTTTCCCCAGGTGCCATTGTGGGTCGGGGTGCTCGGCCTCGCCCTGCTGGCCGGCGTGCTCTCCATCTTCGGGGGGCTCGGCGCCGTCGTCATCTCGGACACAATCCAGGCGGTCGTCCTCATCATTGGCGGCACCATCGTCTTCGTCGCGGCGCTCTGGGCCATTCCCTCGTGGGAGGCAATGGTGAACACCGCCCCCGAGGGCGCGCTCAGCATCATTCAGCCCATCGGCGACCCCAACCTGCCCTGGCCGGGCCTCTTTACCGGCGTCCTCATCATCGGGATCTACTTCTGGACGAGCAACCAGCTCATCGTCCAGCGGACCCTCGGCGCCAAGACCATCAACCACGGGCGCTGGGGCTCCATCTTTGCCGGCT
>CAZMDV010000208.1:0-5058 GCA_964564875.1 uncultured Salinivenus sp. | reverse complement strand
CCTCGAAGGTGGACCGGAGCGCGACCTACGCCGCCCGGCACGTGGCCAAGAACCTGGTGGCGGCGGAGCTGTGCGACGAGGCCGTCGTGCAGCTGGCCTACGCCATCGGCGTGCCCGAGCCCGTTTCAATCGACGTGTCGACGAACGGCACCGGCATCATGCCCGACACGGAGCTGTGCGAGATGGTGCGCGAGCACTTCGAACTGTCCCCCTCCGCCCTCATCGACCGGCTCGATCTCCTGAAGCCCCGGTACCAGAAGACCGCCGCATACGGCCACTTCGGCCGTCCCACCTTTCCATGGGAGGAGCTCACCCACGTCGAGGCCCTCAAGCGGGACGCCGCCGAGATGGCCCCGTAGGCCGCTTTCCAGTTCTGTTCTCGAAGCCCTCGTCGCCGGTCGGTGGCGAGGGCGTTTTTTCTGGCGGTGAGCCTGCCAAAATGAGAATGGGAGCAATAGCTTCACGTTTTCTTCTCACCTCCTTCCTGTAACTCTTCGGGCGTCCACTCGTCCACTGCCCGCGTTTTGTCAAGGGGAGGTTTACTGGTGGAGAGGATATCGAACTCCCATTCCAAGACGAACTCGCCGCGCAGGCCCCGGGGCAGGGATTGTGGCGTGTTTTGCAAGTCAGAGCTTTTTCCGAACAACAACTGTATTTCTATGAGGCGCTTGTCGACTGTTTTTCTGCTTTCCGTTACCGTGGGCATCGGGCTTCTGATTGCCGCCGGCTGTGATTCGGCTGGCACTTCCATGAGTGGCTCCGAAGAGGACGACGGTGATCCCACTAACAATGACCTCACGACCTTACAAGTGTACCTGACGGACGCGCCCGGCGATATCACGAAGGCGAACGTGCTCGTCGAGAGCGTATCGATCGTCCCGGAAGAAGACACGAGCAATGGGGATTCGACCGACGCCGGCGTGTCAGTGCTGAGTGAGGAGGATTTCGAAGTCGACCTCACGACGCTGGAGGGCGAGGTGGACACGCTCATAAGTGAACTCGAACTCCAGCCTGGCACCTACGGCCAGATCCGGATGATTACGGCGCATCCCGACAGCTTCGACGTAGCATACGAGACGGCCCAAGGAGACACGGCTCAGGCGAACCTGTTCGTTCCCAGTGGCTCGCAGACCGGTATCAAGGTCAACTTCGACTCGCCGCTGACCGTGGACTCGTCTCTTGATACGGTGGACGTGACCTTGGACTTCAGCGTCGAGGAGTCGTTCATCTCGCGTGGCCCCGAGGGCCAGACGAGTGATTACAACTTCAAGCCGACGGTCCAGGCAAGCGTTGACACCATAAGTGGCGGAAACTAATACCACTTCGAGGAAGAATCCATCGGGTTGAGACCCGCGGCCGGTCGCCGGATGGCGGCCGGCCCGGCGCCCCGCGGCGACGGGAGTGTCTTCGCGCAGTCGGGAACGGGGGCACTCGTGGTCGCTCCGCTCCGTGGATGCAGAAGGACGCCTGGGACGGGGAAGGCTGGCATGCATTCTGCGGCCATTCCAGTGATCGGCGAGTGCGCCGATTGGAGGCGTTTTCGTCTGTTGTCTCGCCCGATACGTGCTTCACAATGCCGCACGATGCGTCCGATGCCACGTACGCCCGCCGCGTGCAGGAGGGGGATCGGGAGGCCTTCGAGGTGCTCGTGGAGCGGTACCAGGGCATGGTATTCGACCTTACGAACCAGTACGCCGATCAGCCCGAAGAGGCCGAGGACCTGGCGCAGGACGCCTTCCTCAAGGCGTACCGCCGGATTGAGGACCTTCGAGATCCCGACCAGTTTGCGTCCTGGCTCTACGGCATTGCGCTCAATCAATGCCGCGACTACGCCAAGAACGTGCGACGCGACACGCACCCGTTCAGCCGCTCCGGGCAGGACGGCGCGGCGGTGCAGGACGACGCCACCACGGCGCAGGACGACCAGCTCGTCGCCGACGAACAGGGAGCGCACCTTTGGGACGCCCTGGACGAACTCTCGGCCACCTACGCCACCCCGTTCCTGTTGAAATACCGGGACGGACTCACGTACAAGGCCATGTCGAAGCGACTCGACGTGTCGGTGAGCGCCCTGAAGGTGCGTGTGCACCGCGCTCGCAAGAAACTCCGAAGCCTGCTTGAACCCTACCATGAAGAATTCCGATCCTGACACGGTCGTCCGGCAGTTTATCGACGGAGACCTGTCGGAGGACGAGGTGCGGGAGGCGCTGCACCGCATCGCCGACGACCCGGAGGCCCGCTCCCTGCTTCAGTTTGAGCTCCAGATGACGCAGGACCTCGCGGCCTCGCGGTCGCCCGAGCCCTCAGCTGAGTTTGCGGCGAGCACGGTTGGGAAGCTGGAAGAAGTAGAGGCTGAGACCACTGACCCCGCCGCGCCCTGGACCCGCCTCCAAGACTGGTGGCAGGCGGTCACGCGACCGCTCATCACTATTCCGGTGCGCCCGACGCATGCACTGGTGACCCTTGCGCTCGTGGCGGCGGTGGCGTGGCTCGCATGGCCCTTGCCCCCATCCGACCAGGGCACCGCGGCGAACCAGCCGACCGCAACGACCTCGGTTCAGACGGCCACCGCCCCGGCCGGCCAGCAGGCGCAGGCGGTGTGGACCCGGTTCGTTTACACGGACGACGACGCCGACTCGGTCGCCGTGGCCGGCGACTTCAGCCAGTGGGAGCCCATTCCCCTCTCCCCCCACACAGTGAACGACAAGACGGTCTGGACCGGCCTCGTCCCCGTGTCGCGCGGGGAGCACGAGTACCAGTTCGTGGTCGACGGCGAGAAGTGGGTCACCGATCCGCTCGCTCCGGTAAAACAGGACGACGGATTCGGCGCCAAGAATGCGGTTCTGAAACTCTAGCGCCTCCGGAGCGACGAGCGGTCGCCCGTGCTCTCCCGATCAAATGGCTGGTTTCATGCGGCGCCTTCTTCTCGGCCTGTTCCTCCTTGCTGGCGTCCTTCCGCACTCCGCGACGGGACAGCAGTGGACCGGCACCGCGGCCCTCGCTCTTTCCGGGGGCCACCAAACGAATACATACCTCGATCCCGTGCTTCAGTCCTGGGACGCTCCATCCGATCCTGCATTTGCGGCCCTGACGCCGCAGGTGGGGCTCGTGCGGGAGGCGAGTCGGTCTCGTCTCGACGTGACGGGACGGACGCGCCTCTACCCGCGTCGCCCCGACGCGCCGCAGTTCGTCCAGGGCTACGCCCGATACCAGTATCAATTGTCTTCCTCCTGGACGGTAGGCGGCCTCGGCGGCGGCACGCGGTACCGCTTCGTCTCGTCACGCGACAGCTGGTGGGTCCTCCCTTCTGTGGAATGGAGCCCGACCACCAGCTCGACCGTCACGCTGCGGGGCGGCGTCACGAGACGCTCCCTGTCCCCTACGCAAGAGACCACCACCCGTCAGACCAGTGCCCTCGTGGCCCTGAACGGCGACACCTGGGTGACCGATCGCCTGCACGCGGAGGGCCGTCTGTACTGGAGTGGCGGGCGCACGAGCGCGTCCGACGTGCAGTTCGGCGGCACGGGCCTGTCGGTGCGGGGCACGTACTGGCCCACGAACGAGTGGTCCGTCGAGGCCGAGGCGGCCGTCGAACAGGTCCGGTACCAAACGACCTCCTCGTCGACCACCCGGGACCGCATCGGACGGGCCGGCCTCAAGGCGCAGTGGTACGTGCACTCGTCGGTGGCCCTCTTCGCCGAAACGCGGGCGTCGGCGGCCCGCCTCGCCCAGTCCGACCAGGTGGACACCGATGTACACGTGTCGGCGGGCCTCCGCCTTCAGGTGAGCCGAGTGCTGGGCGGCACCAGCCGGCCGCCCCCGCGCCGCCGCGTCTGCACGACCGTCGAGGAGGGCATCCGTGTGCAAATTCCCTACGACGGCTCCGGGACGCCCCACGTGACCGGCGACTTCAACGGCTGGTCCCTCCCCGGCACGCCCATGACTCAGATTGACGAAGACACCTGGAGGGCGATGTTCCCGCTGGAGCCCGGCGACTACTCGTACCGCATCCGGGTCGTCGACGGGGCCAAGCGCCGGTGGCTCGACCTTCCGTCCTACGCACAGACCACCGAGGATTCCTTCGGGGGTACGAATGGCGTGTGTACAGTCCCCTAATCCCATGATACGTTTCCAGCCCCCCATCCGGACACTTCGGGGCTCCTGGCTCAGGGTGCTCCTTCTGCTGGCCGTCTTCGCGGTGGGTGGAGGACCGGGCGCTGCGGTCGGCCAGGACGCGGGCGTACAGGCCCTCCTCGAACGAGGACGCGAGGCAGGGATCGACGCGGAGCAGATGCAGATGGTTGCCGAGCGGGCCCGGCAGGCGGGCCTGAGCGAAGCGACCACGGCGTCGCTCCTCCGTCCGGCCGTCACGCTCGCCGAGCAGGATCTCCCCACCGGCCCGCTGCTCTCGAAGACCCTCGAAGGCATGGCCAAGCAGGTGCCACCCGCTCGCATGCAACCGGTGCTCCAGCAGTATCGCACCCACACCGAGCAGGCGGGCCAACTGGTCACGCAGTGGACCCAGCGCCCCGAGGTCCGACAGCTTCTTGGGGGTGCGGAGGATGCTCCAGGGGCCGACGGTCAGACGAAGGCCCGCACTCGGCTGATTACGACCATTGCGGAGGCTCGGCAGCAAGACCTCCCGACCAAAAACATCGAAGGCTTCCTCGACGGCCTTCCGGCGAATGTCGAACGCCGACCGGTGTCGCTCGCCGAGGTCGCCGCCGCCGTCAACGTGCTGCCCGACTTGCCCGGGAACGGGGCCTCCCCGGAACCCGCGCAGCAACTGTTGACCTCTGCCCTGAACGCTGGCTACAGCCCCGAGTCGCTCCGCCAACTGCCCTCCGCCCTGCAGAGCGCGCACCAGAAGAGCGAGCGGCCCGTCGATGTGCTGGCCAATGGGGCCGCCCAGGCCATTGCCCAGGGCACCCCTGCCGCACAAGTGCTGCAGAGCCTCTTCCAGGGCGGACTTCCCGGGGGCGGTCCGCCCGCGGGCGCCGGTCCTCCCGGGAACACGCCCGGCACCGGAAAGCCGCCCGATACGGGGCCGCCCGACGA
>CAZMDV010000207.1:0-5081 GCA_964564875.1 uncultured Salinivenus sp. | reverse complement strand
GGCTTTTTCTAGCTTCCTGTTACAGTATAGTGAATCGGAGAGGACGGAGTCAACCTTATTTTCAAGAAATCCGAACCGCGAGGGATGGTCTTTCGGAGAGGGGCGCTTGGTCTTTCGGAGGAGATTTGCACTGCGAATTCCCTGGAGTTCCGGCGGGTCGAATGGCAGAATGAGGCGTGTCTGAACCAGCAGACTTATGGCTTGGTTTGCAGTCTACTCAGCGTCATCGTGTTCTCGTTCACCCGTATTGCCATCTTCCTTATGGACACTGCCGATGCCCTTGCCCAGCAACTCGACGGCCTCGTTCATCTCGACACTCAGCGCGCGCCGAATGGCCTCGACCTAACGGTCGACACGGTTTTCCGGACCACCGGCCACGGTCAGCTCGACTTTGGCGGCGGGGAGTTTCTGGCCGCGCCCCGCGAGCGGATTGAGCCCGTGCTCGATGATCCGGCGGACGACTATGGCTGGTGGACGCTGGAGGAGGGGGCGTACCACATTCAGTACAACGAGTCGCTGACGCTGGAGGACGGGCAGCAGGCCGTCGTCTCGCCCCTGGAGCGCACGCTCCACGCCGGGGCCCATCATGCCTCGTTTATCCTTGACGAGGACCGTGACCCGCTCGAAACATTGCTCGTGGTGGGCCGGATGGGCTGCCGCCTGAAGGAAAACTGTCGGGTCTCCCGACTCGTCGTCGATTAGGCCAGTCCCGCTTCGTTGTTAAAATGACTTTATCTGGGGGCAGTCGACCCAGGGAGGAAACATCAGGAATCACCTCGTGCCTCTGCGTTTCGCTGTGTCCACTCGCATTCTTCTTTGGGGGGCGAGGGCGTCGGCGCATTCCACAGAATAGCTTCCCACTCATCTAGCGACTATGCCCGAACTTCCCGATGCCGTCGTCTACGAACGCCGCGTGGCCGACGATGCGCTCGATCGCACGATTGCCAGCACCGAGGTCGTTGATCCTCTCGTCCTCGGCGATGGGCTGGAGCCGCATCGTGTCGACGATGTACTTGGGGGGCGCACGCTGACGGAGACGCACCGCCATGGCAAGCACGTCTTTGCCCGGTATGGCGACGAGACCGGCTGGCTGGCCCTCCACTTCGGCATGACGGGGCGCGTGCAGGTCGTGACGGACGGCACGATGCCGGAGTACGCGTACGTCCAGCTCCACTTCGACGACGGCGGCGCCCTGGCATTCGAGTGCCCCCGCAAATTTGCCCGCCTGCGGCTTATCGATACGCCGGACGCGTTCGTAGCGGCGAAAGACCTCGGTCCCGACGCCCGCCGGGCCGACGCGGAGACGTTCCTGGCGCCCTTCGCATCCCGTCGGGGCACCATTAAGGGCCGGCTGCTGGACCAGAAAGTCGTCGCGGGCCTCGGCAACATCTACGCCGACGAGGCGCTCTATCAGGAGGGCATTCACCCGCGCATCAAGGTGCCGGAGCTCTCCGAGGACGACCTCCGCGGCCTCTACGACGCCATCCAGCGGGTCCTCGACGCCGCCATCGCGGCCGACGCCGACCCGACGGCCCTCGACCCGGCCCACTTCATGCTCCCCCACCGCTACGACGACGAGCACTGCCCGAAGACCGGCGTTCCGCTCGAAACCGAGACCGTCTCCGGCCGCACCGCTTACTTTTCTCCTGTACGCCAGTCGCCCCCGGAGTAAGCGTCCATGCTTCCACACCTTCACCCTTCCATACGTCCATGCCCACTGCTCACATCGGAACGTCTGGCTGGCAGCACGACACCTTCGCCGGTCGCTTCTATCCCGACGAGATCGCCCAGGACGACTGGCTCACCCACTACGCCGACTCCTTCGACACCGTCGAGGTCAACAACACGTTCTACCAGCGCCCCGACCCCGACACGCTCCGGGCCTGGCGGCGACGAACGCCGGACGGCTTTACGTTTGCGATCAAGGCCAACCAGTACATCACCCACTTCAAGAAACTGAAGGATCCGAAGGAACCGGTGCAGAATCTCTACGAGGCGGTCGGGCCGCTCGGCGACGCACTCGGTCCCATTCTGTTCCAGTGCCCGCCCAACTGGCACCAGAACCTGGAGCGCCTCCACAATTTTCTGGCGGTTCTCGATGATGCCCACCGGCACGTCTTCGAGTTTCGGGACCCGACGTGGCTGAACGCGGAGACCTACGACGCCCTTGCAGCCCACGACGCGGCATTTTGCGTCTATGACTTCGGCGACCGCTCCACCCACCGTGTGGTCACGACCGACTGGGTCTACGTGCGCCTGCACGGGACGGGGGAGGCCTACCACGGCCGCTACACGGAAGCCGAGCTCGACGACTGGGCCGACACCATTACGGACTGGCGAGCCGACGGCCGCGACATCTATGTCTACTTCAACAACACGGCGGGCGAGGGGCATGCCCCGCACGACGCTCAGCGCCTCCGGTCGCGGGTGCAAGACCGTTCAGAATAACCTCGCGCACCGCTCACGCAGGATTCTCTGCGTTGGGGAAGCCGTTTTCAACCTAACTCTGTCTCATGCGTGTTGAAGTGGAGCATGGACACTGCAGTAGGCCCCCGCAGCATGACGCCTCCCGAGCGCTTCGGCGACGCCACGTTTGAAGGCTATGAACCGCAGACGCCGAGTCAGGCGGAGGCGCTCCGGCGGGCAGAGGCGTTCGTGGCGGAGCAGCGCCAAGTGCCTTCGTGGACCGGGTGGGTCAAGCGGCTGCTGGGAATGGGAGGGGACGGCGGGCCGCAGGGACTCTATCTGGTGGGGCCGGCCGGGACGGGCAAGACGCACCTGCTGGCCGCCACGTACAATGCTCTCGTTCCCGAGGTATCCTGCGCTTTTCTTCATTCCAGCACGCTCTTCCGTCAGACCGAACCGCCGGACGCCTTCGCGCACCGGCTGGCCGACCGGTCCGCCGTCTGCTGCCTCGACGAGGTGGAGATCGACGACCCCGCCAACGAAATGCGGCTCGCGGGCCTCATGAAGACGCTGTCCGCCCGAGGGGTCCCGCTGGTGGCCACGAGCAATGTGGAGCCCGAGCAGTACTTGGCGACCCAGCTCGGGGACGGGCGCATCCAGCGGTTCCTGCGGACGGAGGTGCGGGAGGCCTACCGTATCGTTCCGGTGCGGGGGGATGACTACCGGCGTACCCATGAGGTCCAGCAGTCGGGGCGGGGGTGGATCGGGCCGCCGGAGGTCACGCGGCGGGCAATGGGGCAGGCCTGGACGGGCGCTTCGGGCGCGTTGCGATGGTGGTCCTTCGCCGATCTCCGGCGGGCCACCACGGAAACGGCGCACACGGACCTCATCGACGATCTGGTTGCCCTCGATCACCTCTTCGTCGAGAACATCGTGATCAAGAACACCGACGATGCCCTCCGTCTTCTCCGCCTCGTCGATACGCTGTACCTTCACCCGGACGCTCCGATTTTGTGCTTCACCGCCGAGCAGTCGCCGGACGACTGGTTTGCGCCGGAGCAGCACACGGGCATCGCACGGACCGTGGCTGAAAAGTTCGACCGCACGGTGTCGCGGCTCCACGCACTGTGCCGGATCCGTGCCGTCGGGCGGGAAGAGGCCGCGCACTCCTGAGTTCAACCCCCCAACAACGCCTACAAGCCCACACGCTATCCCACGCTCGGCACCGCCGCCAGGCTCTCGTCGATCTCCTCGTCGGGCAGTTCGAAGTCGGCCAGCTCGCCGTTCCGGAAATCCTCGTACGCACTGAGGTCGAAGTGGCCGTGCCCACACAGGTTGAAGACGATCGTTTTCTCCTCGCCGGCCTCTTTCGCCTTGAGCGCCTCCTCGCGGGCGCCCCACACGGCGTGGCCCGCCTCCGGCGCCGGCAGGATCCCCTCGCACCGCACGAACTCCTCGCAGCTCTCGAACATCGGGATCTGCGGCGTACTCGTCGCCTCGATGATGCCCGCCTCCAGGAGCGCGCTAATCTGCGGGCTCATGCCGTGGTAGCGCAGGCCGCCGGAGTGGATGGGCGGCGGCACGAAGTCGTGGCCCAGCGTGTGCATCTTCACCATGGGCGTCATGCGGGCCGTGTCGCCGAAGTCGTACTGGTACTCGCCCTTCGTGAGGGTGGGGGTGGCGGTGGGCTCCACGGCCACGATGCGGGGGAGGGGCGCGTCGCCGTCGACGTGGCGTTCGAGGAACGGGTAGAAGAACCCGGCAAAGTTGCTCCCGCCCCCGGTACAGCCCACGAGCACGTCCGGCTCCGCCGCCCCGGCCTGCGCCAGTTGCTTCTGCGTCTCCTGCCCGATCACCGTCTGGTGGAGCAGGACGTGGTTCAGCACGCTGCCGAGCGAGTACTTGGTCGTCGCGTCCTGCACGGCCCGCTCCACGGCCTCGCTGATGGCGATGCCGAGGCTGCCGCTCGTGTCGGGGTCCTCCGCCAGCACGTCGCGCCCGGCCTGTGTCTTCTCGCTGGGGCTAGGCGTCACCGTCGCGCCCCACGTCTCCATCATGACGCGGCGGTAGGGCTTCTGCTCGTAGCTGATGCGCACCATGTAGACCTCGCAGTCGAGGTCGTACATCTGCGTGGCGAAGCTGAGCGCGCTCCCCCACTGCCCGGCGCCGGTCTCGGTCGTAAGGCGCGTGGTGCCCTCCTCGGCGTTGAAGTAGGCCTGGGGCACCGACGTATTCGGCTTGTGGCTGCCGGTGGGACTCACGCCCTCGTACTTGTAAAAGATCTTGGCGGGCGTCTCCAGTTGCTCCTCCCATCGACGGGCCCGGTACATCGGCGTCGGGCGCCAGAGGCGGTACACGTCACGTACCGGCTCGGGGATGGAAATGTGGCGCTCGGTGCCCATCTCTTGGTGCACCAGAGCGTCGGGAAAGATGGCCTCGAAGTCGGCGGGCCCGGCCGGCTCGTGGGTCTCTGGGTTGAGCACCGGGGCCATCTCGATGCCCAGTGCTTCCAGGTCGGCGTTCAGGTTGTACCAGTGGGTAGGAATCTCTGCCTCGGAGAGGAGAAACTTGGTTTGCTTGTCGTCGGGCATAAGGGACGAAGACGGCTGAGAAAGATGAACAACACTACGTAAGATCGATCCCCAGCACCAGATGGTCAAGGCGTCAGCGTCTGC
>CAZMDV010000206.1:0-5091 GCA_964564875.1 uncultured Salinivenus sp. | reverse complement strand
GTGAGCGTGTGCCCGTCGCCCACCGGCCACACGGCCCCGGAGCCGAGCCGGGCCACCGGCAGCACCAGCGACGTGCCCCCCTGCGGAATGCGCTGGTCGAACACAGCTTCGTAGCGCGCTGCGCCGTCCTGAATCAGCGAGCCGTCATCGTTCAGGCAGGCGTCGAACGGCTGATCGTCGACCGGATTGGTGCAGTTGACCTCGAAGGCCTCGGGGTTGACGCTCCAACTCTGCAGCATGGTCGTCACGTCGCGGATCACGGCGCCAAAGCGGTAGGGCCCCGCGCGGTACCGGGCCGCCACGTCCATGCTGTACCCCCACGCGTCGGCGAAGTCGCCGATGGAACGGCGGACCCCCTTGAAGTTGATGCCCACCGAGAGCCGGTCACTGACCTGTCGGCTGTAGCTCACGAACAGGGCCCAATCCGCCGCCGAGAAGCGGGTGATGAGGTTTTGGTAATCGGGAAGGGGCTGCCCTCGGTCCGGGTTCCATGCCTCCAGGGTATTGACAATGTCGTTCACCCCGCTCCGGAAGACCGAAATCCCCACCGTGGACCGGGCCGTGACGGGCATGGCAACGCCGCCGTAGTCGAACGACACCGCCCCTGAGAAGCGCTCGACGTGCATGTAGCTGATCTCCGGATACGTCAGTCCGTCGAGACCCGCCGGGTTCCAGTACCCCGCGCTCACCTCGTGGGCCAGGCCCACGTACGCCCCGCCCATCCCGAGGGCCCGCGCGTCCACGCCGCCGGCCAGGAAGTCGGCCCCGTACTTGGCAACCCGTTGGCCCTGAGCAGGCCCCGCGCCGAGGCTCACGAGCAGCAGGACGCCGAGCAGTGACCGACCGAACCGCCAATCAAACATACGAGACCACGGAATCTGACAGCGAGAAGACATTTCGTGTGTGGGGAGCCAGTCAGGACGTTACGCGACGGAGCCGGGCCGCAAAAGCCCCGTCCGTCCGGTGCTGGTGCGGGAGGGTCGCCAGGAAGCCCGCGTCCGACACCATGTCGTCGGGCACGTGTCCCGCCGCTGATTCGAGGGTAAACGCAACGTGCCGGGCCAAAAACGCATCGATGCGGCGCTCGTTTTCTTCGGGCTCGATGGTACAGGTGCTGTAGACGAGGAGCCCACCGGGGCGCACCAGCGTCGCGGCCGCGTCGAGGAGCTCGTCCTGCAGCGCCGCCATCTCGTCGAGGTCCTCTGGCGACCGTCGCCACCGCAGGTCCGCCCGCTTGGCGAGCACCCCAAGCCCTGTGCAGGGCACGTCCAACAGTACACGATCGGCCTGCGGGGGATCCGACTGTTCGGCCCACGCCCGGAGATCGGCCGTCTCCGTGCGAATCATCTCCGACACGCCCTGGGCCGTCGCGGCGTCCTCGACCTGGGCCATCCGCTGCTCGTCGCGGTCGACCGCGTAAATCGTGCCCTCGCCCCCCATCCGGGCCGCCGCGTGCATCGTCTTGCCGCCCGGCGCGGCACAGGCGTCGATCACCGTGTCGCCGGGCTGCGGATCGAGCAACTCCACCACGAGGCCGGCACTCTCGTCCTGCACGGCTACGTGCCCGTCGTCGAGCAGCCCGCCTTCGATGAGGGCCTGGAGGCGCTTCAGGCGGAGGTGGTCATCGAGGTACGGGGAGTCGACGTGCACTACGTCGTGCTCATTGAGCCACTCGGAAACCTCCGCCCGACTCGTGCGGAGGGGGTTGACCCGCATGCTGTACATGGGGCGACGGTTGTTGGCCCGCAGGAGCTCGGTCGTCTCGTCGACCCCGAAGCGATCTAGCCACCGCCGCACCATCCAGGTGGGGTGCGAGTAGCGGATCGCAAGGTCTTCGGCGTCGTCTCCCGTGTCGGGCACCGGGATGTGCTCGCGGTCTCGGTCGATGGTGCGGAGCACGCCGTTCACGAGATTGCCCGCACCGGGCCGCAGCTCCTGCTTGGCGAGCTCCACGTACTCGTCGACAGCCGCGTGGGTGGGGGTCGACTGGAACAGCAGCTCGTACAGTCCTAGGCGCAGGATCTGCCGGAGGCGATGCTCCATGGAATCGTACTCGCCGTGATAGGCCTCCCCCAGCACAAAGTCGAGCCACCGACGCTGCCGGGTGACCCCCGCAACGAGCTCGCGAGCCTGCCGGCGGGTGCGAGCGTCAGCATCGTCGGCCGACAGCTTCCCCACGAAGGCCTCGTCCCGTCGGACGCGCTCGAGGTGGGTAAGGGCAAGGACGCGGGCAGGCGAGACAGTCTCGGTGGAGGAGGCCATAGACGTTTTCGTACGCTGGGCAACAGGCAGAGGGCCTTTCTAACGCACGACTCCACGGGCCGTTTTCCGTACGCGTCTCGCTGGAGACCCAACCGCACAGAATGAGCCCTCAAACCGCCGCAAAAGTATGACCAACCCGGGCTCACAGCATCGTGCGAAGCGACTTCGCGGCGTCCAGAGTCGTGTTTGAAGGGAACACTCAGAACACCGTCCAGGTCGACCTGCTCACGGTAGCACCGGAGCATGCCGACACGAAGATCCCCTGACGCGTACCGGTACGACCGGGCTCCGGCTGTGGGGGCGCTTCGGGCTTCCCGGACGTGGTGTGAGCAGTTCGCCTCGGGTTCACAGGCTCTCCGTGCGCAGGCCCCGGTCGGGGCGGGTCCCCTCGATGACGTCGCACCGAGGGGGTTCGCACTGGAGCTGTCCGTCGCATGGCCCCCAGCCCAACGCCCTCCGGAGCGCTTTTTGGAGCCAGGAACCGCGGAGAGGAATGGTCTACTGCTGCACCAGTTCGACGCGGCGATTCTGGGCACGGGCCTCCTCAGCCTCGTTGGGGGCAACCGGCTGCGTAGAGCCGAGATCCACGGTCTTCAGGTGGCTTTCGTCGATCCCGTAGTCCTGCCCCGTAGTCCTGCACGGGTGCGTCTTGAGCTGCCTAGTGCAGAATCAAACGGTCTTTTTGGGTCGTCGGCCGATCTTTGGGCTCCCTCTGCGTCTCTGAGGCTGCTTCCCCGGCCTTGAAGAGTCGGGCGCCCGGACGGAAGCGGATACGGAGCGGCCAAAATCAATCCTGTTTGAGCGACGCCAGGAGCGAGTTCGATTGATTCTCGCGCCCCAACCGAAGGGAGGAAGTAGTCTTCGTGCTGCGGAGCGGAAGGCTTCGGCGACCGACTCGCCGAGCGAGGGAAGGAAAAGATGGTCATCATTGGAGCGGCCACGAGGAAACTACCCCACATTTGCTATGAAGTGTTGAAAAACCAAGCCCCGTTCGACCCGTCGCTTCACCCTAGAACTTGACATTCAGCAACACAGCATCTTTTGGGGTCGTTTTTGCATCGAGGCAAAAAATGAACGGCCACTCCGGAAAGGGACGCAGGCCAAAGAGATTGGCTTCTCTGTGCTGATCGAAAGGGAACTGCTTCATTCCCCCGATCCAAAGAAAACCGATTGAAACTACGCGAGGCCATTTTTCAGACAGCTGCTTGCCGGCCTCGGAGTCGCGTGCGCAGGAGGTGGAGGAGGCCCGTTCGGGGGACACGTCCGGAGGCGGAACGTCCAGGGCTATGTGTCCCCCGCTTGGCAGCTTTTTCGACATCAGCCTGCCTTAACGTTACAGTTCTATCAGCCGTCCGGGGTTCATTTACCAAAAATAGCTGAGCTACCAAAAATAGCAGAGCAATATCAGAGAACCTGCTCATCCGCGACCCCTGCGGGGCAAGGCTTTTCGTGTTTCGGCCCGCCCGGACACTGTTTCTGTGGAGCTCTTTCCATTGACCAACGGGACACGATTTTCGGCCCTCAGTGGCGCCCTACACCAATTTTTAGGAAGAAAAACAGTGCCCGGAACTCACCCCCCGCAGGACAAAAGTCCCAACAGATGTTAAGTCCGGCCTTGACGGGAGGCAGATCGTCCGTCAACGTCGCTCAAGGGAGAATCTCAAATTTCGGTCCCCACAGCAACCCGCATACCCCCCGATTTGCCCCAGATTTTGCGTCCGAATACGGTCTCTCAGTCCCGTGCAGAGAAAGGGCTTGCGCGGGGTCTCACCGCGGTCACCCCGATTCCTTCGGAGTGGACGTTTTTCTTGGTGACTGCCACAATCCAGATCGGGGCATTTCCCCTGACTTGAATGACTGCATGCCCCCTCGAATGCTTCAAAGATCATTCACACGAAAGTCGGCAAAGTGGTGCCGGATTTTGCATGTGCAGTGAGTGCGTGTACGTTGGGGAACCTCCAAGCACGCATCATTTCCCTTGGCAACAGCACTTCTGCCGACGCCCGGTCTCTGGTGGGGGCCGGGCGTTTCGTGTTGGAGGAGCGCCTCCGTACGTATCCCCCGGCATGGAAGCAATCTCTTCGATCTGAGCGGGCCGGAAGGCGGCGCGCGTGAATTTCTACGTGTCCAGTCCGGGTACGTCCAGCTTCAGAGCGTTGATAAGGAAGGCATTACCGCAAGCTCTGTAAATCAGCGCGAAGTAGGGTGAACCAGTTTCCACGTTGACGATCCCGTCCTGTGACATCGTTCCCATGTACCTGAAGTTGTCCTGGGACTCGAGGCCTGCCCCATCGCATGCGGGGGAGCCTCGACATTTGGAGCAGCTACCGGCTCTCAGTACTGCAGCTGCCGTTAGGGGAGGTCTACGAACATCGCAGCGTCAAACACAGCGAGCGGTGCGTGGCAAAGAAGGCCACACTGCAATACAGCCGAAGAAGGGGCACACTGCAGTACGGCCGAAAGCAAGTGGTCGGTGTTTACGCCCTGATTGCCAACGTCCCGGGGGCCAACGAAGAGACCCCTGTATCTCGACCTTTCCGAGTACAGCTTTCGGCGGAGCCATCAGCACTTGAGCCGACAGGAACGTACCGAAGCGATCAGGAGCATGATGAGCGTTTTTTGGCTTAGGGGAGCTTCTGGAACGAAAACGCTCACGACCGCCCCAAAGCCGGGCTGCTTGGGACATGTGCACCATTGGCCACAAGAGCGTTTCTCGTTAGGCTGGTCCCCAAATCCTGCCCAATACCAGTTCGAGTATGTCCCCACTACGGGGTATCTGACAAGGAAAAGCCCCGATTCGGGACGCGAATCGGGGCTGACGTCGTCTAA
>CAZMDV010000205.1:0-5115 GCA_964564875.1 uncultured Salinivenus sp. | reverse complement strand
CATCTTAGCGAACACATGCACAAGCGCAGGCGCGAGAGGCGGTTGTTCGGACTTAGGTCGTAGGATCTATTCGTTAGGACCCGGACCAGGCCGACGGCCCATCGCTTTTTAAGCACGTCCTCCCAACCCCTGCACAGAGTGTTGTACAGGGCCAATCCCTGTCCTCCGCTATGACCGATACGCTGCCTCCCCGACCCTCACGACGCCATCCGCGAGCGATTTCGGGATGCCTTTGCGAACGCCTGCACCGGCTTATCCTCTACGGCCCCCATGCCCGAGGCGAAGCGACGGAGGACAGCGACATCAACCTGCTCGCCGTATTGGAGGGAGAAGTCGGGTGGGTTGAGGAAGCACGAGCACACGCCGTGGAAGCTGACCTCTTAGGGCTGGGCCCGTCCCCCCTCACGGTCTCCCCCGACGAGTTCACAACGCGGAATTTCCCGCTCTTCCGTAACGTGTGCGCCAAAGGTGAGCTTCTCTTCCCTGAGAATGATCCCGCTGCGAAGCATCATCTCTACACCCATTCCTATCCCTCCCACGATACGGCCTCCGGCTTGCGTTCCGAATCCGAAACGTATTTCGAGCGGGTCCGAGCTCGACTGGACACCGCCAATGATATTCTGGAAACAAGGGGGAGATGTTACCCTGGTTGTCTCGGCCGCCTACTACGCCATGTTTCTCGCCGCGACGGCTGCCCTCAACGAAGCTGACCCGGCGGCCAAATTACAAGAGGGTACGATCCCCCTTTTCTCAAAACACTACGTGAAAGAGGGACCCCTAGACGATCATTACGGGACCCTCCTGGCCAATGCCCAGGACAAGCGAACCGATGCTGACTACGCCCGAAGTCCATCGATCATCCAGGAGGACGCCGAAAAGTGGCTCCACCACGCCGGAGACCACATCGATGCCGTCGGAGCGATGTTGCTTGACGCTGCCTCAGGCGACGACCCGGCGCCGTGGGATGGCGTAATTCGACGGGAAAGTTCCTGCTTCACAGGAACAACAGTCTGCCCCTTCGGTGGGCTATGCCGCTGCAGCATTGTCGATCCATCAGTCTCCTGTACCTATGGCCGCCGCCCGCGAAGACGTGTTGGATGCCCTCCGTAAGATCGAGCATCCGAAGGAGGAGAAGGATATCATTCGGCTCGACATGGTGAAGGACCTGACGATCGAGGACAGCCGCGTGTCCTTCACCGTCGTCGTGAAGGAACCGGATGGGCCCTTTGCCAACCAGGTAGAGGAGGCCTGCCAGCGCGTGTTGCACGAAGAGGTTCGCCGCGACCTGGCGGTGGACGTAGAGATCGACAGCGAAATGATTCCGCTTGGCGACGACCTAATGGTCGGCGACCAGGGCGGCGAGAAGCAGCAAACGAGTGGAGAAGACGGGGTACAGAACACCATCGCCGTGGCCAGCGGCAAGGGTGGGGTGGGCAAGAGCACCGTGGCCGTAAACTTGGCCATGGCCCTCTCGGAGCAGGGCTACGAGGTGGCCCTCGTCGACACCGACATCTACGGCCCCTCAATTCCGAAGATGATGGGCATGGAGGGCGAGAAACCCCGCGTGAACGACGAGCGCAAGATGGTGCCACTTGAAAAGCACGGGGTGAAGCTGCTGTCGATGGGGTTCATGGTCGATCCCGACCAGGCGGTGGTCTGGCGCGGACCGATGGTGACAAAGGCCGTGCGCCAGTTTCTCGGCGACGTGGACTGGGGCGACGTCGAGTACATGGTCCTCGACCTGCCCCCCGGCACGGGCGACGTACAGCTTACGATTGTTCAGACAATCCCCCTCACCGGGGCGGTCATCGTGTCGACGCCCCAGGACCTCGCTCTGGCCGACGCGCGGAAAGGCAAAGCCATGTTCGACAACGTGAACGTTCCGGTCGTGGGCATTGTCGAAAACATGGCTTACTTCTCGCCCCCGGACCAGCCGGACCGGAAGTACTACCTTTTTGGCCGGAAGGGCGCCCAGGAGCTGGCACGGGAGTTGGACGTGCCGTTCCTCGGGGAGGTGCCCATCGAGCAGGAGGTGCGCAAAAGCAGCGACCGAGGCACTCCTATCGTCCGCTCCGCCCCCGACAGTGCCTCCGCTACGGCCTTCGACGCGATTGCCGACGAGCTCGTGGAGCAGGTGGCCCTCCGCAACGCCGAGTCCGACCCGACGCAGAAGATCGAGATCCTGTACGAGTAATTCCCGCGCCAATCCGCCAGCATAGGAACCAGTCCCCAGCGCCGCAATGCGGCTCATGCTCTGTCCGAACGGACCCGGGCGACATCCGTAGAAATTTTGAGAGTACTTTCCGGAGCTCGGTTTCACGTCGCTTCACGCAATCGCCCCTACCTCCTATGTCCGACGACGCGTCCTCACTCCCCGACGCCGGAAACGGGTCGGACCCGAGCACCGACCCGGAACTGCGCGACGACATTGAGGAAGCCCTCGACACGATTCGTCCCTACCTCATGGCGGACGGCGGGTCAGTCCGCCTGCTCAACGTCACCTCTGACTACGTCGTGGAGCTGGAGCTGCTGGGGGCCTGCGGGTCGTGTCCAATGAGCACCATGACCCTGCGCGCGGGCATCGAGCAGGCCCTGAAGCGCTCCGTGCCGAAGGTGAAACGGGTCGAGGCCGTAAATGCCACGACCGCGGCGTAGAGCACATCCGGAGCGGCCGGTCTGCGCGACCGCTTTTTCACTGCCCCTCTACTCCCCTACAGGCGCACGTCTAACCCGAGCCGGACCGTCACGTACCGGATGGAGGTTTCCGTCTCGAGCTCCGATTCCTCTGTGTTGATCACGACGAACCGGGGCTCGATGAAAAGGGCGTAGGTATCGTCGATGCGAAAGTTCGACCCGATCGCAACGTGAAATCCCCTGTTGGTCGTTGCGAGCTTCGGAAAGGTCGCATCGCCCTGGGGGACGTTCGTTTCCGCAAGCACGGACCGGTAGAGGCCCACTGCTCCCGAGACATACGGATGGGCGTCGGTCGAATTCTCGAGGGTGTAGCGCAATCCAACCGATCCGTTCAAAACGCTGAGGGCCCCGCCTTCGACCTCCATCCCCACCGTCAGGCCCTCGCTGATGAGCGCAATATTGTCCCCATTCAAGGTGAACCGGTCGTAGCTTCCCTGAAGCACCAACTCTAACCCCTCATACAGCTTAACACCGCCCCCGAGTCCAAGATTGACCCCAGAATTCAGAACGGTGTTTAGTCCTTCCGGGGACTGGAAAAAGGCCGCGCCCACGTTTCCCCGAATCGAGACCTCGGGTTGGGCTGATGCACCGGGAACGAGCATGAAGGTGAGGAGGACGAAGAGGACGACGGTTCGTCGCATGAAACTGAGAGGGTCTATTTGGGCGCAGGGTCCCTCGGCAAGGCCGAACCGGAATGCGGGCCGCTCCATTGAGGCTAACTGGGAATGCTCCCCCCGACCGGGAGACGCCGTAGTGCTGTCGCATCGTGCATGGAAGGAAGCCCCTTCACATATCTTTTCTACAGGGCCTCCCTTCGCTGGATCCCCGGTCTATTCTCCCCCACCCAACGAGCGGTTTTCGTCGTTCTCGCCGGGGTCGTTCGGCCGTGCCCCCTTCTGCATGTGTAGGGTGGGACGGAGTGTTTGGAGCCGGTCCTCGGCGTAGCGTCTGAGCTCCGGGAGGGACGCGTCCGATGCCCGCAGGAATCGGCGGTAGTACCGGGCGGCCGGGACTTTGTCCCGGTAGTGCTCGTCGTAGACCGTCGCCAGTCGGAAGTACAGCTCGGCCCGCTCCGGCCGCAGACGGAGAGCGGTCCTGTAGGCCCGCAGTGCTTCGGCCACGTTCCCGCGCCGGCTGTGAACCGCCCCCAGCCGCCCGAAGGCCTCCGTAATCGGACCTTGGGCCTCCCGGTCGATGGTGCGCCAGAGATAGGTCGTTGCCCGCTGCAGGCTGTCGAGCCGCAGATACGCGATGCCCAGGTAGAGGGTCGTTCGGGCGTGGGTCGAGTCGCGCCGCAGGGATCGACGGAGCGACGAGAGCGCCCGGGCATACTGCTGGCGTCGAACGTCGATTTGTCCGATCCGCCGGTAGGCCGTCGCCGAGGAGTCGCCCGCGGCAATGGTCCGGGCGTAGGCCCGGCGCGCCGGGTCGAGGTCGCCTTGCTCGAACGCGAGGTCCGCCCGTCGGCGCCACAGCCGTGGATCGCCGGGCTGATGGGAGAGGGTCGTGTCGATGACGCGTCGGGCAGCCTCCGGATGGCCCCTCGCCCGATGGAGACGGCTGAGGGGGAGCGCCACGTCCGCAGACTGGGGCCGGTGTCGATGGGCCCTGGAGAAGTGACGCAGGGCTTGGTCCCTCTCGTAGAGTTCGAGGTCACACTGCGCGAGGCGCGCCCACCATCCTCCATTGGACGAGTCCGCCCGCACCAGTCGGGCGTATTGCGCCCGGGCCTTGCGCCAGTTCCGAGATCGTCGATACACCTCGGCGAGGGCCTGCCGGGCGGCCCGGTCGTCGGGGCGGGCGTCGAGGACACGCCGGAGCGCCGACGCCGCCTTGGGCCACCGATGGAGCGCGACGTAGCTGTCCCCGAGGGCCCGATCGATGGGGACCATCGACCGGTCGCCCGCTGCGGCCGTCTCCCGGGTCGCCCGAAGCGCCTCGATGGCGGCCTTGTGGTTCCCTCGATTCTTCTCGGCTCGTCCAAGGAGCGCGTTCAACCGGGCCGTTCTGGACGAGTCGGGCGAGTTTCGGAGCCGCTTGCGAGCGCCGCGAACCACTTTCCGGTACGCCCCATCAACGTACGCGTCGCGCAGAGCCTCCACTGGCTCCTCGTCCCGCGTCGACGCCGGCTGCCCTTCCCGCTCGGCAACAACGGGGCGTGCCGAATCGGACGCTGTGGGGGGCATTGCGTCTGAGGAGCGGGCCGGATCGTCTGGTGCCGGCGCGGCACAGCCAGCGACTACCGGAATGCAGAGAAGGACACACCGTAGCGCTCGGAGACGCATCGCAAGAAACAGGTTTGGGCGAATTTTACTACCTACATAGTAGCAAGCAAGAACGAAATTTCCAATTTTCGCAGCAAAAACGGATCGGCCGCCCATTGGGTGCGTGCGAAGTACGTCCTAAGCGGCATCCTCGTAG
>CAZMDV010000204.1:0-5115 GCA_964564875.1 uncultured Salinivenus sp. | reverse complement strand
TCAGAAGGAGGAGGGCCTCCCGCCGCCGCTCCCCAGGGCACTTCCGGCCGTCTGCCGCAGACGCTGTCCAAACCCGCCGAGCGGACCGTCCCGTCCGGATCGCGGAATCTGGAGCCGGAGCAGCTGAGAGAGCTGACCGCTCTTGACCTGAAGATTGAAGCTGTACGACTGGCGGCGTCCGAAGGGGACCCAGCTGAAGGACATAACCCAGCACCCCAGGTCGCGATTGATGTTGATGCTCGTGGTAGCCACCTCGTTCTGGATGAGGTCGTACCCCGTTCGGCCTTCGAGGGACCACTTCGGGGTTACGTTGAGGCTGAACTGAGCGTCGAGCGTCGCATTCTGATTTTCGATGCTCTTCTGAGGCTTCCGGAAGCTATAGCTGAAATTGAAGCTCAGGGACCACGGGATTTTTGGGTCGAGGTAGCCCCTAGGGCGGGAGTGGGACGAAGTCGTGCTCGTGGACTGCGGTGGGGACGATCCTCGCGTGCCGCGCTGTTGCCCCCGGCGGCCCCGTCCAGCCGGGCCGGGCCGGGATTGACGTCCCTGCCGGGCTCCCCCTCCGCGGCTTCCCCCCTGTCCCTCAAACGACCCGCTGACGTCGAGGCGGAAGCGCGTGAGGCGAAATGGAGTGAGCGGGCTCTCGGTAATCATGAGCTGGCTGACCCGTCTGAGGCGACGGTTGTCGCCCTCTCCAACAGGCCGGAGGGCGTAGGGGGAGAAGGTCATGCTCGACCGAACGCTGAAGTCTTGGATCGTCGTCCGCGCCCGGAGGTCGACGTCGCTCAGCTTGAGCGAGTCGGCCGTGAAGTTGTAGGAAGTACTGAGGTCAAGGTCCAGTAGCTTGATCGTCTCCTCCTGGGTCTCCCCGGTCGAGTCGACAGTCACGTATTTCGTCTCGAACTCGTTGTCGAGGTTAAAACTCAGCGTGCGCTGTTCGGTGCTCCCGCGCACGCGGTTTCCCCCGAGGATGTCGTAGCGAATCGGGTCTCCCTCATTCTCGTCGATCGGTTTCCCATCTTCGCCGACCGGGTCCCCATTCTTGAAACGGAGGGTGCGCGTGCGTCCCCAAAACGGCGTGTTGAAATTCGGCTGGAAGTTGAACGAGAGCGACGGCGCCATCCGGTGTCGGAGGCCCTCCAGGGGGCCGAGGCGGAGCGGGAAAATGCCAAATAGCTCTGTATTCGCCGAAATGCCGGTCGTGAATCCCCGTCGCGCGTAGAAGCCGCGAACCCTGCGCTCTACGGTGTTCGGAGAGACGCTGATCGAGTCCGTGTTGACCGAATCGGGATTTACGTCGACGAATTTGCGCGTGGTGCTAATGCGCCAGTCTGAGTTGTAGCGAAAGTTCGGGCTGAGGGTGAGGTTGTATCGGTTTACCCGGAACGACGCGCTAACCGGAATCCGGTGCGTGGCCTGAAAGTCGAAGGGCTCGTCATTGCCGGTGGCAAGTTGATACTTTTGCCGGTCTACGAGCGCTTCGTACCACGTAATGTCAGTGATGTTGGCCCGATCTAGAGAGTCGGCCAGCATGGAGTCGCCCCGTGCCCGGATCTCCTCGGGCTCCCGGGGGCGGAACGAATAGTTGTTCTGCACCGACAGATCGTAGGAGGTCGTGATCTTCTCGTACCATCGGTCCTCCCCTACCGCCTGCTCCACCTCGAAGGGTTTGAACGAGCGCTGGGAGAAGTTGAGGCTGGGCAGCGTCAACGACACCTGCCCGCTCTGAAGCTGCTGGCGCTGATTGACGCTGACGTTCAGGTTTTTGCCGCTCCCGGGCCAGTTCTTGCTGTACCGCAGGTTCGAGGAAATTTCCTGGCTGACGGCGTCGTTGTAGTTGTTGCTGTTGCGGCGGGCGAAGTCCGTAGAGGTGACGAGATTGATGTCGCCCCGAATGCGGGCACTAGGGGAGAGGTCCTGATTGTGCGACCATTTGAGCTGCCCGCGGTGCCGATTCGTAAAGTTGGGATCCTGCTCCTCGCCAATCTGGGTGCGCCGGTACGTGAGGTCTATCTGGCCGTTATAGTTGTATCGCTTGCGATAGCGGAAGATCGGGTTGACCTCGAAGCTTCCCCTCGACCAGACGCTCGCCCGGAGTTGTAGGTCGGTATAGGCGTTCAGGGCAAAGTACCAGCCCCAGTCCCGAAGAAAAAGTCCTTTCCGTTGATCCTGGCCGTAGCTCGGCGCCAGCGGGCCGCTCCGCCGTCCCGGTACGTTAGGGAAAAACCCGAACGGAAGCCACAGGGGAGTGGGGATGTCAAACAGATAGAGCTGAACAGGGCCCGTGTACACCCATCGCTCCTGTACTTTCATCTGGTTTGAGCGCAGGGAGTAGGAGGGCGTTTCGTCGGGGGGACAGTCGCAGGTCGTATAGGTGCCGTCCTGAACAAACAAGGTGCTATCCTCGAAGACCTTGACGGCCCCGCCCTGCACGTAGCCGTCTCGTTGCTGGGTGCGAGCCGCCACCACCCGTCCCCGCTTGGTACGGAGGTTGTACGAGAGCGTCTTCCCGGTGAACGATTGGTCTTCTCCCTGTTGGAAGGTGGGTCGAGAGCCGGCCGCAGTATCTGAAGGCGCGCCGGACGCCCGAAGCGCGCTCGTCTTGAAGTTCATCTCGATGGTGCGTGCCTTCAGGGTCGCGTCCTGGTACGACATCTCGGCCTGCCCGTGAAGGGTGCCCTGGTCCGCCGAGTCTGTGCGGGTGACGATCACCAGGGAGTCCCGCGCCGAAAACTTGACGCCCCCCTCCGAGTCGCCGGAGCGGGCGCTCGGCCCTGTTGACTGCGAGGACGCGGCGGCCTGACGGAGGGAATCGGGCGTGCGCTCCGGTTCCTGAGCGACACTCGGTGAGACAAAGATGAGAAGAAACAGCCCGGCCCCCACGCCGAAGAGCAGCCAGTACGGTTGGAGAGATCGAAGCACAGTAGCCATGCGGTGGGGCAAGCAGTGACCTCTCCGCCACGGGGCATTGGCCCTCCCCGGCATTCGCGAAGACGGGCACGCGCGCCACGCCGGGCTCCGCGGACCGACCTCTATCGGGATCCGACCTGGGCCTGTTCGCCCTCAAGGGCGAGGCGGGCAGCGCCGAGGAGGCTCACCTCGTTGCCCAGCTCTTCCCGGAGGATTCGGAGATTGTCGCGGAGGCCCGGCACGATGAAGCGGGGGAGGACATCGCGAGCGGGATCTAGGATGTAGTCTCCGGCGCCAGAAACGCCTCCGCCAACCACAATGGTTCGAATGTCGAGCAGGTTCACGGCGGAGCCGAGCACGCATCCTAACTTGTGGCCAGCCCAGGCGAGCACGTCCTGGGCGAGCTCGTCTCCCTGGTTCGCGGCCTCGTACAGTACGCGCGGGGTAATTTGCTCTAGATCGCCGTCCACCAGGTCGCGGACTGTACTGTCGGGGTAGTTGACGAGTCGGTCCCGGGCGTGTTGCGTCAGGAATTCCTGCCCAAGGTAGCCCTCGATGGCACCACTCACCCCCGATTTTGCGAACGGCCCTTCATAGTCAATCGTCATGTGGCCAATCTCGGCGGCGCCGCCGGTGCTTCCCCGAAAGATTTTGTTCTGATAGATGATGCCCCCGCCGACCCCAGTCCCGAGGGTAACCATGATGAACGAGTCGGTGTGCTGGCCGGTCCCGTAGAAGGCCGATCCGAGGGCGGCAACGTTCGCGTCGTTCTCGACGATGACCGAGAGGGTGCTGCTCAGGCGGGACTGGAGGGACGAGCGTAGGTTTACCGAGCCCCAGTCCTCGAAGTTGGGCGGTTGAGACACGGTGGTTCGCTCCCAGTTCACGGCCCCAGGAGCCCCGATCCCGATTCCGGCCACTGACCGGGCGGGGACGGCGTCGATCAGATCCGCGGCAATGGCGGCGATCTGGTCCTGAATGTGCTCCGGGCCCTGGTCGGCTTCGGTGGGACGCCTCATTCGTTCGACGATGCCCTCGTCGCGATCCACGAGGGCGGCCTTCAGGTTGGTCCCTCCGAGATCAACACCGATGGCGTGAGACGTCATAGAGGTGGCAGATCGTAAACGAGGATCGTGGATTAAGACGCGAGCGGGGGAGCAACGCCGGTGCAAACTTGCCGGGCGGATTCTACTCGGCCGCGGAGAAGCTCCCCGACTCGATCCGATAGATGGTTTCTCCGGGTCGCTTCATGCCGTACTCTTCGCGGGCAATCCGTTCGACGACGCTGTCCGACAGGGAACGGTCGAGTTGGGTGCGGAAGCGCTGAATTTTCTGCTGAAGCTCGGCGTTTTCCTGCTTCGTCGCCTCCAGTTCCTGGTGCCAGCGGTACCGCTGCAGCAGGCTGTGGCTGTCGAAGAACAGCACCCAAACGAGCACTCCAGTCAAAACGACCCCAACCCCCCATCGGACTCGAGGGTCGGCAAAGACGGAATCAGGTGCGGACATGACGGTGGCGGCTCGTTAGCTGGTGAGGGGGAAGGCATCGAGGCCCGGATAGTAAGCAGCGGGGCCGAGTTGCTCTTCAATTCGGAGCAGCTGGTTGTACTTTGCGACCCGATCACTCCGGCTGGCAGAGCCGGTTTTGATTTGTCCGGTGTCGGTCGCCACCGCCAGATCGGCGATCGTCGTGTCTTCCGTTTCGCCGGATCGGTGGCTCACGACGGCCGTGAACCCGTGGCTGTGCGCAGTCTCGATGGCGTTGAGCGTTTCGGTGAGCGTGCCAATCTGGTTGGGCTTGATGAGGATGGAGTTGCCGCACCCCTCTTCGATGCCGCGCGAAAGCCGCTCTGTGTTCGTCACGAACAGATCGTCGCCCACCAGCTGCACTTCGTCCCCGATTGCGTCGGTCAGCATGGCCCACCCGGACCAGTCGTCCTCGTCCATGGCGTCCTCGATGGAGAGAATGGGGTACTGGTCGACCCAGGTGCTCCAGAAGTCCACCATGTCTTCTGAGGAACGCTCGGTGTCCGGGTCGCTCTTCCAGAACACGTAGGCCTCGTCTTCGACCATCTCGGCGGCGGCCGGATCGAGGGCGATAAACACGTCCGTTCCCGCCGTGTAGCCGGCCTTTTCGATGGCTTCAAGGACGAGCTCGACGGCCTCCTCGTTCGAGCGGAGGTCGGGGGCAAAGCCGCCCTCGTCCCC
>CAZMDV010000203.1:0-5136 GCA_964564875.1 uncultured Salinivenus sp. | reverse complement strand
CGTGTCCCATGAGCACCATGACCCTGCGCGCCGGCATCGAGCAGGCCCTGAAGCGCTCGGTCCCGAAGGTGAAACGAGTCGAAGCCGTCAACGCCACGACGGCAGCATAATACCATCTGCGGTGAATCGATGTACAGATTTATCGCGTCGAGGGTCTCGGAGAATCGTTTATATAAGCCAATCAGGCCCACGTAGGGACGACCCGCAGGTCGTCCCTACATCCACGGGAGAAGCAAAAATGCACAGCGAAATCTCGCATCTGGTATAAGAGACTACTCCACCGCCCCCCTACGGCTTCTCTGTTCGTTCTGAGGGGCGCGAGCCGCTCCGGCCCACCGTTGGACGAACTTGATACGTAAACGTAGGGGACCTCTTCTCCCCAAAACACTCGTCGCACAGCGCATCTCTCCTACAGGCGCACGTCCACGCCGAACCGAGCAGTCAGGTAGCGGATCGACGTGCTCGTGTTGAGCTCCGAATCTTCCGTGTTGACGACGACGAGCCGGGGCTCGAAGAAGAAGGCATAGGTGTCGTTGACGCGAAAGGTCGACCCGATCGCCGCGTGAAATCCCCTGTTGGTCGTCGCGATCCGCGGAAAGATCTCGTCGTTCTGGTCGCTTCTCGTCCTTCCAAACACGGTTCGGTATATCCCCACCCCGCCCGACACGTACGGGTGGGCGTCGCTCTGATTGCGGAGAGTATAGCGCAGTCCAATCGATCCGTTCAGAACGTCGAAGTCCCCTCCGTCGACCGTCGACTCTACTGTCAGCCCCTTGCCGATGAGCCCAACGTTATCCCCGTTCAATGTGAACCGGTCGTAGCTTCCCTGAAGCACGAGTTCCAGTCCCCCGTACAGTTCGATGCCGGCCCCGAGTCCGAGGTCGACCCCGGAATTCAGAACGTTGTTTAGTCCATCCGGGGATTGGAAGAAGGCTGCCCCCACGTTCCCCCGCACCGAAACCTGAGGCTGGGCTTCTACGCTGGTGCCAAGCGCGAACGTGAGGACGACGATGAGAATAGCTGTTCGTCGCATGGGACTGAGAGATCGGGTGGAGCGGGAGGCCTTCAAGGAGAAATCGGTCGTGGAGCGCCGACGTCTGCACTGGAAAAGCCGGGGCGGCTCCCGACTGTTTGGGGGGCCGAATGTTTTCCGAATGCGGGCGTGACGGATTCGACTGTTCTTCTTACAGAACATCCCCTCGTTGGATCCCCTCCGTTACGCACCGCCCGACGAACGCGTGTCGCCGTCGTTTGTCTCGTCGCTCGGCGGCGCTCCCTTCTGCATGTGCAGGGTGGGACGGAGCGTGTCGAGCCGGTCCTCGGCGTAGGTTCTGAGCTCCGGGAGGGACGAGTCCGAGGCCCGCAGGAACCGGCGATAGTAGCGGGCAGCGGGGGTCTTGTCCCTGTAGGCCTCGTCGTAGACCGTCGCCAGGCGAAAGTACAGCTCCGCCCGCTCCGGCTGCAGGCGGAGGGCCGTCTTGTAGGAGCGCAGCGCCGCGGCGACGTTTCCACGCCGGTTGTGCGTGGCGCCCAACTGCTCAAACGCCCTCGTGATCGGCCCTTGGGCCTCCCGGGTGATCGTGCGCTGAAGATGCGTCGTCGCCCGACGCAGGCTGTCGAGCTTCAGATACGTGATCCCCAGGTAGAGGGTCGTCCGGGTATGGGTCGTGTCGCGGCGCAGGGACTGTTGGAGCGACGAGAGGGCCCGTGCATACTGCTGGCGTCGCACGTCAATCAGCCCAATCCGGCGAAAGACGGTGGCCGAGGAGTCGCCGGTGGCCAGGGTCCGAACATAGGCGCGACGCGCTGTGTCGAGGTCGTCCACCTCGAACGCGAGGTCGGCCCGGCGGCGCCACAGCCGCGGGTCGCCGGGCTGATGAGAAAGGGTCGTGTCGACAACCCGCCGAGCCGCGTCCGAACGGTCGCGGGCCCGATAGAGGCGGCTGAGAGGAAGGGCCACGTCGGCGGACTGCGGGCGGAACCGGTGGGCCCTGCTGAAGTGGCGCAGGGCCTGCTCCGTCTCATTGCGCTCAAGGTCACACTGCGCGAGCCGGGCCCACCACCGGCCGTTGGACGAGTCCGCCCGGAGGAGCCGAGCGTATTGCTCGTGCGCCTTGCCCCAGTTTCGAGATCGTCGGTACACCTCGGCGAGGGCCTGCCGGGCCGCCCGATCGTCGGGCTTGGCCTCGAGCACGCGACGCAATGCCGCCGCTGCCTCCGGCCACCGAGCGAGCGCGGCGTAGCTGTCCCCGAGGGCCCGATTGATGGCCTCCGCCGAGCGATTGCTTTTGGCGGCCGCCGCCCGGGCCGTCTGCAAGGCCTCGATGGCAGACGCGTGGTTCCCTCGGGCCTGCTCGGCCCGGCCCAGTAGTGTGTTCAGCTGGATCACGTCGGACGAGTCGGGCGAGTCCCGACGTCGCTCACGGACCCGACGAACCACCTCTTCGTACGCGCCGTCGACATAAGCGGCCCGCAGCGCCTCCATCCCGTCGTCCCGCATCGAGCTCGGCCGATTCTCTCGCTCGGCGACGACGCGCTCCACCGAATCGGACGCCGCGGTGGTCGCCGGGCCCGAGCCTCCGTCCGGATCGACCGGCGCCGACGCCGTGCACCCCACGACCACCGGAACGCAGAGGAGAAGCATGCTCCGTAAAGCGCGTGACCAGACCATGGTAGACGCGTGTGATTGATTCTTTTACTACTTAAATAGTAGCAAGTGAGTGCAAAAATTTCAACTCCCGTCCCGAACAGTGGATCGGTCGGGAATCGGGTGCGTGCGAGTCGACCCTACGGCCGGGCGGGTCCGTAGCAGTACACTCGCAGGTACCAGGTCGCCCGCCCCATGTCTGAGCCCGATCCAACGCCCGTCGTCACCGTGTTTCTTCGCAATCGGGGCGAGGTGCTTCTCTTCCGCCGCAGCGAGGAGGTCGGCTCCTATCCCGGCCAGTGGGGCGCCGTCGCCGGACACGTGGAGGACGAGGATCCACGCGCCTCCGCCCTCGAGGAGATTGAGGAAGAGACCGGCCTCCATGAGCACGACGTGACCCTGGCCCGGCAGGGCTCCTCGTTCACGGTCGACGACGAAGACCGGGGCACTCGCTGGGTCGTCCATCCCTTCCTCGTCGACACCGACACCCGGTCGATCCAGACGAACTGGGAGACCGCGGAGGCCGAGTGGGTGTCTCCAACGACGATCCTGCGGCGCGACACCGTGCCCCGGCTCTGGACCTCCTACCGCCGCGTGGCGCCCTCTATTCTCGGCATCACGGACGACACGACTCACGGCTCCGCCCACCTCTCGATTCGGGCCCTGGAGGTGCTGCGCGACCGGGCCGGAATGCTGACGACGTCCGACGCGTCCACGATCGAGGATGCCCGGGCGCGCCTGGTCGACACCGCGCACCGTCTCCTCGATGCGCGCCCGTCGATGGCGGCACTGGCCAACCGCCTCCACCGTGTGATGCACGCGAGCCGCCCCGAGCTACTGCCGAAGACGGTCGAGGTCAACGCCCACGAGGCCATTGAGGACGCGCTGGCGGCGGACGCCGAAGCCGCGAAGCGGGCCGCCGCGCAGGTGGAAGGGGCTCATGTGCTCACGCTGTCCCGCTCCGGCACCGTGCTGGCGGCCCTTCGTCAGGCCGACCCCGCGCCGAGGGTCAGCATCGCCGTATCGGAGCCCGGGGGCGAAGGCATTGGGGTCGCCGAGCATCTCGCGGACGCGGGTCGCGACGTGACGCTCCTCCCCGACGCGGCCGTCGCCCACCGTCTGGACGCAGCGTCGATCGATGCGGTGCTGGTGGGGGCGGACACCGTGTTGCCGTCTGGGGCCGTCGTGAACAAGGTGGGCACCTATGGGGCGGCGCTGGCCGCCCATCGGGCCGACGTGCCGGTGTACGCCGCCTGCGCGGTCGACAAGATTGCGGTGGAGGAGGACACCTCTGATGAATCCGCCCCGTCGCAGGCCGTGTACGACGGGCCGAACGACCTGGAGGTGTGGAGTCCTCGCTTCGACACCGCCCCCGCCCCACTCATCACCGGCGGCCTTCTCACCGACCGCGGCGCACTGGCAACCGACGAGGTCGCCGTCGTGGCCGAGGAACTCGCCGGATTGCGGGCTTGGATGTAAGGAGCTGCTCCAGTGTGCCGTCCTCCTTGTTACACCATTTGTCAAAAGAAGAGTGGCATTTCCTCTGCACTTGTCATCCCGGGCAAGCCCGCGAAGGCCTTCGCGGGCGCAGACCCGGGATCCATCCACGCGTAGGGGATAACGGTCATAGGTTGTGCCCTGACCGGGCGTTCGATGGACCCCGGATCTCCGATTCGCTTCGTCCGGGGTGACGGACGTCTGCGTTCGAAAAACCATATTTGGCAGGACAATTGGTATTACTACCCACCTTCCTCACGATCCGCGCAAGCCCCGTCTTGGGATGCGTGACCCGTGATTCGTGAACACGCCTCCTCCTTCATCACTCTTGCCCAATCCCCCCTCGCCTTTCACAGGTCCTGCTCATCGAGGACATCCAGGACCGCCCGGGCTCCAGGCCCGAAAGAAAGCTGAGAAGGTCTTCCTGGAATTCTACCTGCTCTTGCTGGTCTTTTTGGATGGGAGGCGCGCAGGAAACCCTTGCGCTAAGGCGTCTTCAGCTTTGCCCCAAGCTCGTAGCGCACGATCCCATGCACTGTCGAGTAGCAGAGCTCCACGTCATGCTCCTCGTCGAGCCACCGTTGGATTTCTTTGTAACTGCCAAAGCCCTCCGGTTCGTCGAGGCGCTTTTTCAGAGCCTCCATCACGTCGGAGGGAATTGACTGCTGTCCGGGCTCCGGCCCTGGGTCTTCGACCTCCTGGATCTTCTCGATGCCTCCTTCTTCGTAGAGGTCAAGCCAATCGGCGACCGTGTGGCGGTGGACGCCGAGGTGGCGAGCCGCACCGCTTCGGCTTTTGGCCTCTCCAGTCTTCAACAGAAGGAGCATGTGGAAGCGGCGTTGGATCTGAGCGTCTTTCTCTCTGCGGACAAGCTCCTCAAGCTGTTCGGCCGACTCGGTGATTTCGGGGATGTTGTACATAGCAGGCGATACTTCTTAGGCGGTACGATTCGGGGTCGAGAACCGCCCAGACTGTATAATGATCCTCAGCAC
>CAZMDV010000202.1:0-5221 GCA_964564875.1 uncultured Salinivenus sp. | reverse complement strand
GGTCTCCACCTGCACCGGGGCTTCCAGCACCTTCTCCTGCCGCTTCGATCCTGTGACCACCACCTCGTCGGCGACGAGTTGGCTACTCGATAGCTCCACGTTGAGACGGGTGGTCTCTCCGGCCCGAACCGTCACCGATCTCGTCGCGGGCTCATACCCGACGAATGAGACCCGAACCCCGTATTCGCCGGGATCGATGCCTTCGATTCGAAACGCCCCGTCGGTGTCGGCGCTTGTGCCACGCTGCTCTCCCACCACCACGACATTGGCACCGGGAAGCACCTCTCCCGTCTCCGCAGCGCGAATGGTGCCGGCAACGGCGCCCTGTTCCTGTGCGTTCGCCGTCCCAGCGTTCCCAAGCAGTCCACACACAAGTACAATTCCAAACCCGATGCGTAGCAGATGAGTCATGGCTGTGCCTGTATCACGTATTCCATAGAGAGCGTCGTGCCGTTGGTATGCCGGACGCCCCTTGCGCTCCATTGTGTTTTACTTTTCCAAAACACTTTAGCAGGGTCCGGGAAGAATATCAACCCGGCTCTCAGGATGAAGGGTTTCATCGTCCGACGACTGTCCAAGGGGTTTGCTTTTCAAGGTAGCACCCAAATGATTCTCGTGGGGGTTTTTCTGACCAACTTTGCCGGGGCAAAGCTAATTAACCCGGGCGACGGGATCAACTCGTAACGCGGTGCGTCAAAACTAACGAGGGAAATGACGCAACGCGTTACGATGAATCTCTAGGCCCTTCGCCGATGGCTCGCCGAATTAAGCGCTACGACAATCGGAAGCTCTACGACACAGAGACGAGCGAGTACGTGTCGTTGAGTGACATTGCCGACCTCGTTCGAGGGGGCGAGACCGTTGAGGTGGTGGACAATGGGACAGGTCAGGATATTACGGCCCAAACCCTCACCCAGATCATTTTGGAGGAGGGAAAGAGCGGCGAGGAAGTCATCCCGTCGGACCTCCTCCATACTCTGCTTCGCCGCAGTGGAGAGGTCCTCGACAGTGGACTGGGCCAGATTCGCACGACGGTTGACGATCTCATGCAGAGCTCACTGGGCCGACTGAGCCAGCTCGTACAGAGTCCTCGCAAGCAGGAAGTCGACGAGCTCCGGCAACAGCTGCGTCGCTTGGAGCATCGCCTGTCGGTCTTGCTCGACGATTTTGACGAGCAGCGACACACGTCGTTGAACGCCCAGCAGCACGCCCCCGAGGATTCCGACCAGACCCCCTCTTCAGAGCGTGTCGGTTCATCGTCGCAGGAGTAGCCCCCTTCATCCTTCCTCACACGTAGACTTCATTCACAACCATCCGACACAAGCCATGACCACAGAGCCCGAAGCAGCTACCGAGCACGAATCTTCCGCTTCCGAAACCCTCCAGGACGAACTCACGGAGCAAGGCCGCAAAGTGTGGCTGGCCGGTCTCGGCGCCCTGGCGACCGTCGAAGAGGAGGGCACCAAGGTTTTCAATCGCCTCGTCGACCGGGGCCAGGAATTTGAAGAAGAGCGCCGCAGTGAGCTCGAGGAAGCAACCGAAAAGGTCCGCGAGCAGAGTGATGAAGCCCTCGCACAGCTTGAAGAAGCCGGGGAGGAGACACAGTCCACGCTCGCCGAGTCCGTAGGCTCTGCCCTTGAGCGGTTTGGCGTGCCCACGCGTGATGAGGTTGATGACCTGGCGGACAAGGTAGACCACCTCTCCCAGCAAGTGGAAGAACTCGCAGAGAGCCTCTCGGAGGACGAGAACTCCTCCTCGGACGGCGGCCAAGCGTAGTGGTCTTTTCCCGCAATGAAAACGAACGAGAGGAGCCCCCGATGCAGGGGGCTCCTTTTCGTTGAAAGATTCCTTGTGGGCTCGACGACCTTCAGCACTTTCCTTCCGGGAACCGCTTCCGGAGAGAGTCAATACTCCGGGTGAGCTCCTCGAATCACCCCATGTCCCCCGATGTCTTCAGCCCCCCCCACGAGCCGTAGTACGATTGGTCTCGCTTGCGCGGGCGGAGTCATCGAGGGAGCAATCTACGAAATTGGGGCCCTCTGTGCCCTCGACGAGGCTATCGAGGGAGCTACCCTGCACGAGTTAGACATTTACGTGGGAGTCAGTTCTGGATCCCTCGTCGGGGGCATGCTGGCGAGCAATGTATCGGCCCGTGCACTGAGCCGAGCCGTCGTCTCGGAGTCCTCAGACCCAAGCCTGAACCTGGAGCCGGAGGTCCTTTTCCGTCCGGCGATTCGCGAATACACCGGCCGATTGTGGCGCCTGCCCGGGACATTGTTTTCGTCTCTCCGCCATTACCTTTTCAATCCGGGTGATCTCTCCCTTCTTGGTCTTCTCGCCACGTTTGGATCGATCGTCCCGACCGGTCTTTTCACCAACGCGCCCCTCGAAGGCTTCCTCGCCGAAGCCCTCTCGACAGGGGGTCGGACCAATGACTTCCGTCGCCTGGAACGGAAACTGTACGTGGTGGCCATGAACCTCGACTCCGCCGACGTGACGGTGTTTGGCGAGCCCGGCCACGACCACGTTCCTATCTCCTCGGCCATCCAGGCCTCCACGGCCCTCCCGGGACTGTACACCCCAGTCGAGATCGATGGCCAGTACTACATCGATGGGGTGGCCCGCCGCACCGTGCATGCAAGTGTCGGGCTCGACGCCGGGGCCGACCTGCTTTTCTGCATCAACCCGATCGTGCCCATTAACGTCCAGCTCGAGCAGCACGCAGACCGGCTGCTCGACCGTCAGACGAACGGGGCCGAAACGAGCCTCGCAGACCGGGGCCTCCCCACCGTTCTATCGCAAACCTTCCGGGCCATCGTCGACTCCCGCAAGCGGACTGGCTTCAAAAAGTACGAGCACACCCACCCCGATGCGGATCTCATTCTGATCGAGCCCGAGTGTGACGACGAGAACTTGTTTTTCTCCAACATCTTCAGCTTCAAAAATCGTCACGACGTCTGCGAGCATGCTTATCAGGCCACCCGACGACACCTGCTCAACCGTGCGGATGAACTCCGACCAGTTGTAGAGCGTCACGGCCTGTCGCTGCGCCTAGACGTCCTCAAAGACGAGACCCGGACCCTCTACGACGCGCCGCTCCCCGAACAAACCGGCGAGAAGTGGGGGCCTTCCACCTCGATGACGGATGTGCTCCACGAGACCAGCGAAACCTTGGATCGTCTTGATGCTCTTCTCGATCGCCTCTACGCTCGCACGACTGACGAGGCGCGGTCCTCAGAGCAGTCGTGATGTGTATTTCCCTCATTATCGGGCCCAGACGGCCAATCCGGTCCCGATTACAAAGAGCGGAATCGCAAGCCAGAGCGGGCCCCCCTGCACCGCCGCAATGACCCCGCCGATGATGCAGGACCCGGCAAGAACGCTGCTTCGCAATCCCGCAAACGGATCGCTCGGCGGTTGATCGGCAAGCGACTCTTCAAGGTGAGCCACTCCGGAGGTCAAGAGCTGTGGAAGCTTCAACGCCACGTCGACCAGTTCGGGCGCGTTGCTAAGCATCTCTGAGCCCAGCGTCCAGGGATTGAACCGTTCCCGAAAGATTCGCTGCACGTGGTGCCGCGATACGGCGACGACATCGAGGTCGGGATCGAGCGTGCGGCCCACGCCCTCGAAGGTCACGAGGGCCTTTACCATCAGCGTCATCTCCACTGGAAAGAACACGCGGTACCGTCCGCCCAAGCTTAAAGACTGGAGAATCACCTGAGCCAGGCTGATCGATCCCTGCCTGCTCCGCATCAGGAAGTGCCGGGCCATGTCCGACACGGCCCGCCGAAAGCCCTGCGGATCGCCCCCTTCCCCCACGCGTGCCATGTCGAGCAGGTAGCGCGCCGCGTTCTCCACGTCCCCCCGCACCAGGGCGTAGTAGTAATACAGCATGCGTCGCTTGATGTCGGCCTGAAAGCGGCCGACCATCCCGAGATCGATGAATCCGATCTGCAGGTCCTCGGGCCGCTCGCCCGGAAGGATTTTTATATTCCCCGCGTGCAAGTCGGCGTGGAAAAAGCCGTCTTTGTAGAGCATTCGAATGATGGCCGACGCACCGAGGTCGATGACCCGCTGCCGCTCGGCCTCACTCAACTCGCGTACGGCCTGTGCCCCCGGCCGAAAGCCCCCCAAGTATTCCATCGTGAGCACGTCGGCAGTGCTCAGCCCCCGGTACACGTCCGGGAATACGACGCCCGGGACATCCTGAAAGTTGGCCGAAAAAATCTCCGCATGGTCGGCCTCGTAGTCGAAGTCGATCTCCCGTTTCGTGTAGGCACTAAACTCCTCGATAATCTGCTTCGGCTGGTAGCGCGGCAGTAGCCACTGCAGAAATCCTCCGAAGAACTCCAGGAGCTTCAGGTCGGAGGTCACGACGTCCCGAATGCCAGGTTTGATGACTTTCACTACCACGTCGTCCCCGTCGTGGGTGGTGGCGCGGTGCACTTGTGCGATCGAGGCGGCGCCCAGGGGATCGGGATCGACCGTCTGGAAGAGCGCGTCGATGGAATCGTCCAGCTCCCGCTCAATAATGGCCTGCACCTGCTCGTAAGGGATGGGGGGCAGGTGGTCCATCAGGCTGTCGAGCTCCTCCGTAATCGCTTCGGGCAGGAGGTCTTCCCGGATGGCCATGATTTGCCCCAGCTTTGTAAAGGTGGGACCGAGGATCTCCAGTCGGCGGCGGAGCTGTTCCGGAAAGGGAAGGTCCCGCAGGTCGCTACGGACGAAGGGCGTTAACAGCGCCGACAGCGTGCGCTTTCCGAGCGACCGTAGGCCGGTCTTCTGCACCTCGGGCAGCGCCCGGACATACGCGATGTGTCCTCCCATAAGCAGCCCGGCCACGTGCCGCCAAACGGTGAAGAAGCGCCGGACGGCTCCCCGATAGGGCGCCAGGGGATCAAAGTCAGTAAAGGGCGAGGACTGAGTCGACGAGTCACGCTCTGAAGGCGTCGGGGACTCGGACGTGCCGTCGCCACTGGGGAGATTGGAGGGAAGCTCATGCTCCTTCTCCCAGTCTGACGAGTCCTGCGTCGGCTGGCCATCGGATCGACGATTGGACGCGGGACCGGCTCCTGTGTTCGCCCCGGAGGGGGACGCCGAAGATGTGGAGTCGGACCTTCCCATGTTGGTGGTTCAACTCGGACAGAGACGGTCTCGGCACTGGCAGCATCTTGCTTCTCATTTCTGGGACACATACCCGAATCTCCCCGAATGGTTGTCA
>CAZMDV010000201.1:0-5266 GCA_964564875.1 uncultured Salinivenus sp. | reverse complement strand
GGCTACCGCAAGGCCGAGCGGCTCATGAAGATGGCCGCCAAGTTCGGGAAGCCGGTCGTCGTGCTCCTCGACACGCCCGGCGCCTACCCGGGCATGGAGGCCGAGGAGCGCGGCCAGGCCGAGGCCATCGCCCACAACCTCTTCGAGATGGCCCGGCTGAAGACCCCAATCGTGGTCGTCGTCATTGGAGAAGGGGCGTCCGGCGGCGCCCTGGGCGTTGGGATCGGCGACCGCATCCTGATGCTCGAGAATGCCTGGTACTCCGTGATCGCGCCGGAGAGCTGCTCGCAGATCCTCTGGCGATCCTGGGACCACAAGGAAGACGCGGCCCGGGCGCTCAAGCTCACGGCCCCGGACCTCACGGAGGTTGACATTGTCGACGAGATTGTGCCCGAGCCCGTGGGCGGCGCGCACCGCGACCCCGAAGAGACCTACCAGTCCGTCGGGATGGCCGTCGGCAGCGCCCTCGACGAGCTGGAGGCCCTCGACCCCCAAACCCTCCTCGACCGCCGGCTCGAGAAGTTCGACGCGCTCGGCGCCTACGAGTCGGCAGAGCCGATGGCCGCCGCCCAGCCCTGATCTTCCGCCCCGAGGCCGCCCCGAGCCCCCTCCCCGACGATGCCCCACACGTACGCGCACCGCCACCGCGTCCGCTATCGGGAGTGCGACCCGATGGGCGTGGTCTACCACACGCACTACCTCGACTATTTCGAGGTGGGCCGCACCGAAGCCCTGCGCGACGCGGGGGTCCGGTACCGCGACCTCGAGGCCAGCGGCATCATCATGCCGGTCGTCAACGTGGAGGTGAACTACCACGGCCCGGCCCGCTACGACGACCTGCTCGTGGTGGAGGTCCGCTTCGAGCAGATGCCCACCGTGCGGGTGCCGATCGACTACGCGGTGCGTCGCGACGAGGAAGACGCCCCCCTCGTCACCGGCCACACCACGCTCTGCTTCATGGACGCGGAGGCGCGGCGTCCCACCCACCCGCCTAACGTGGTCCGCGAGGCCTTCGCCCCCCTCCTCGACGAGGAATGAGACAGACGCGCAGTGCAGAACCCGACGTGGTCTACTCCGCCGTGGGATCCATCACGGTGCCAACGAAGAGAATCGTGCCGGAATGGTTTTCGCGGAGGGCCACGACGAACGGCCGGTCGACCACGAACGAGGGCGGAGCGGACGTGACTCCGATGGAGACCGATGTTGCCGCACTCGCCTCCGTGCCCTCCTCGTCGACGCGGAGAAACGTCTTGTGCTTCACCTTGCTGATTGCGAGCGACGTGTCGGCGATGTCGCGGAAGTTGGCCGCGTCCGTAAAGGCGATGCCCATCCCGAGATCGGTGAGGACATCCTTGAGGGTCTTCTCGTAGCGGAGCGTGAACTTCGGCATCTTCAGGCGACTGAGTGACTGCGGGGACAGTCCCTCAGTCACCCGCGTCCACGTCTCGGTGTCGAGGCTGTCGACAACCTCCTCGACCGAGGTTTCTCCATTGGGGAGCAGGACCGTCATGCTGTAGAGGCTGTCGCCATACGCGACGTCTACGGCCCGAAACTGATCGGTCGTGTAAGTGGGGTGCACCACCGCCTCCGTTTTCTCCATCATCGGCACCGTCACGGTGGAGCCGTCGGCCCGGTGAAAGGAGTCCTGCTCGGTGTTCGACGGGTCAAATTGGTCGCGCCACGGGCCGTTGAAGTACGTGGCATTGATGAGGTACATCACGATCTCCGGCGGAATCGAATTGGGCACAATCTCCGGGATGTTTCCGCGCGTCTCGTCGTTCACCCATCCGTTAATCCGGTCGGGGGCGGAGGGATCGGCAAAGTCGAGTGCGGCCACCTCGGCGTCGAAGTGGGTCCGGTTCGTGTCGATGAAGGCCTGCTTCACCGGAAGGCCCTGGCGGTACCAGATCGAGTTGGCAAGGGCCACCTCCACGTTCGGGTCGAGCCCCTCCAGCAGGTCGATGAGCCCGCGGTAGGCGTCGTTGATCTCGGCGGGCGACAGGTCCTGCTTTTCCAGCGCCGTCTCCATGGCCGCACGGGTCTCGCCGCGCGCTCCGTTCAGGGTCATGCCGAGGGCCATCGACACGCTGAGGGGGGAGAGGAAGACGTTCTTCGACGGGTCCTCCGCCTCCACAGTAGCGCGAAGAAGCGTGAGGCCGAATGAGTTGTCGGTGTCGACGACGTCTTGTTCGGTCGCCGTGAGGGACCGCGGCGGCGGCGCGTCTTTCGGCTCGGTGGGGCCGGCCGAGTCACAGCCGAGCCCAAGGATCGCCAAGAGCCCCGTGAGCACGAGCACTCGAACGGGCACGAGAAGATGCCGGAAGCAAACGTTGAGCATTGCGGTCGGCGGACGGCTGAGATTTGATACGTGCGCTCATGTGGCGAAGCGACATGGGACCTGTGATACCCGCGAGCGGCGCCCAATGACCAGACCGGCGGACGGTCCGTTGACGGACTGGCCCGGTGGTGTCTACCTTTCGGTAGCCCTGCAGCTTCGCCCTGGGGCTGACCTCCACGACTCCCCGTTCCACCGTTGCGCTCCGAACATGGCCACGCTCCTCTTCCACGACCGCTACCTCGACTACGACTTCGGCCCCGAGCACCCGTTCAGCCCGGTCCGCCAGGAAATGACGATCGACCTGCTCGACGCCCTCGGGCATCCTATCGACGCGGTCGAGCCGCCGGTGGCGCGCCGTGCGGACGTGCGCCGGGTGCACAGCGAGCGGTTCGTGAGCAAGGTTGAGGCCGCCTCGGACGGAACGCCGCCCCCGAAGGCACGCCCGTTTGGGCTCAACACGGGCGACGTGCCGGTCTTCGAAGACATGGACGCCGCGACCCGCGGCCTCGTCGGCGGCACGCTCCACGGGGCCCGCCTGATCGCCAAGGGGGAGGCGACTCGGGTGCTCCAGCTCGGCGGCGGGCTTCACCACGCCCGCGAAGAAAAAGCCTCCGGCTTTTGCGTCTACAACGACCTGTCTGTGGCCATCGACGGGTTGCGGGCACAGGACCTGCGCGTCGCCTACGTGGACGTGGACGTGCATCACGGGGACGGCGTCCAGTTTGTGCACTACGAGGATCCGGAGGTCCTGACGGTGAGCCTCCACGAGACGGGGCGGGCGCTCTTTCCAGGCACCGGCCACGTCGAGGAGACCGGCACGGGACCGGGCAAGGGCTTTTCGTTAAACGTGCCCCTGGCCCCCTTCACCGAGCCGACCAGCTACCTCGACGCGTTCGAGCGCGTGGTGCCACACGCGCTTCAGCACTTCCAGCCGGACGTGATCGTGGCCCAGTGCGGGGCGGACGCCCATTTCAGCGATCCGCTGGCCGACCTCCTCCTCACCACCCAGGCGTACGAACAGATCTTCCGCCGCCTCCTTGCCCTCGCCGACGCCCACACCGGCGGGCGTCTCCTCTGCACGCTCGGCGGGGGCTACCGGCTTAGCGCCGTGTCCCGAATCTGGGCGCTCCTCGCCCTGCTCGTCCAGGACCACGATTGTCCCGAGACGTTGCCCGAGGACTGGCGCGACCGGTGGCGGCCGCGCCTCGACGATCCCCTGACCCCCCCCTTCCACGACCCCGACCAAGACTTCGAGGTGGACCGGCGCTCGTCGATCGAAACCCAAAACCGTCGTGCGAGCGAGCAGGCGCTCGAACGGGCGGCGTCGCACTGGCATCACGCGTAGCGGACCGCGCGCTCCGGGCCTGGGCTGGCACCGGGCCTGCCGGCGCAGGTCCGGCCCGCTCCGATCAGGAGCGGAACGGGCCCGCTGTCTTTGCCCTCACAATCGACTGATTTTGGGTCGTCCTTTTCCTGAAATGATCGCATCCCCCAGCGACCGCCTTCGGAGCGCGCCCGGCACCTATGCCCTCCTGCTACGGGCCGAGGAGAGCCGGGCCGTGGAGGTGGGCGCCCTTGGCAAAATGGCGGTCCGGCCCGGCGCATACGTCTACATCGGGAGCGCCTTCGGCCCCGGTGGCCTGCGCGCTCGCGTCGAACGGCACGTCCGGGGCGACGGCGCGCGCCACTGGCACGTCGACCATCTGCGCGTCGTCACGGCGGTCGACGCGGTCTGGTATACGCATGACGCCGAGCGCCGCGAGTGCACCTGGGCCTCGATCCTTCGGGCGCGGCCCGCCGCCACGGTGCCGCTTGCGGGCTTCGGCGCGTCGGACTGCGACTGCCCGGCCCACCTGGTTCGGTTTGACACGCCGCCTCGCTTCGATGCCGTCCGGCGCCATCTCCGCGCGGCGTGCCCGGACCACGATCCCGTCCGTCGACGGTCGCCCGCCTCAGAGACGTAGGAAGCGCTCACGGGCGGGCGTCGAGAATGGATTGCAGGCGCCGCCGGGTGCTGTCGGCCACGACGGGGGCGAGGGTCCCGGCGTCCCGGTCAACGTGGCAAAGACGCGTGGGCTCGGTCCGCCCCTCGAACGTTCCGTTGCCGTCGTGATCGATCCCGACCGTGACGAGCAGGGACTGGTCCCGGGCCCGATGGCGGAGGTCCCGGATGTGCTGGCTGCTGTCGGTGAGAACCCGCCGCTCCCCGGTCTCGAAGCGGTGCTCGACGAGGGCGCGACGGTCGTCGGGCCGCAACGCCCCGTCGCCATTCGTGTCGGCGGAGGCGAGGAGGACGAACAGCGAGCGCGAGGTCGGATCGTCCACGACGAGGTACCGGGTAATCCCCACTCGCTCGTCGAAGAGCACGGTCGTCTCGCCCGTCGAGCCCCGGTAGAGGACGAGGTTGTTGAATGGCCCAGCCCCCTGAGCGACCAGGGAGGACTGCCCCTCCGGGGCGGCGGCATCGCGGGACCGCTGGGCTTGTTGCATGTGGACCGCTTCCGCTCGGCCGACCTTCTCCGGCCTACGGAGGCGTTCTTGCGAGACGGGCACGAGGTAGAGCGAGCGTGACGGGCCACCCAGCTCCGCGTGGGAGGTCGACACGAGATTCAGGCGTTTGTTCTTCGCCGCGAGATCCTCGGCGCGGTCCGTCGACCCGATCTCGTCTCGCGGGGGACCGGACCACCGGTCGTACGCCCGTTCGGACCAGTCGACCAGGGTCACCGTGCCGAGAAGAAGGCCAACGCTGGCGAGGATGAGAAAGAGAACGTGGTTTGTTTTCTGAAGCCGGGTCATGGGGCGAGGGAAACGGGGACGAACAGACCGGCGATGGGCCGCACGGCGGAAGAACACGGACCGCGCCGCATTTATACTATTGAGTAGAGCGCGGTGAGCTGAGCTAGAGCAGGCTCAGAGACTGTTCTTTCA
>CAZMDV010000200.1:0-5274 GCA_964564875.1 uncultured Salinivenus sp. | reverse complement strand
GTTCCAACCTTCAGATTAGATACTATTCGACGTTGCGGATCTGCTCCTTAATCTTCTCGATCTCCTCTTTCATCTCCACCGCTCGCCGGGAAATGGTTTCGTCGTCGGCCTTGGCTCCGATGGTGTTGGCCTCGCGGTGGATCTCCTGCGTGATAAACTTGAGCTTGCGGCCCGCCGGCTCGTCGGCGTCGAGGGCCTCCCGAAACATCTTCAGGTGCGAGTGGAGGCGGACGCATTCCTCAGTCACGTCGAGCTTGTCGGCCAGGAGAGCAATCTCGGTTTCGAGGCGGTTGGGATCGAGATGCTCGTCATCTAGAAGTTCCTGGAGGCGCTCCCGGAGCCGGTCTTGTCGTTCCTCCACGCGGGTGGGCGCCCGTTCTTCAATGGCGTCGAGATGCTCGTCGATTGCATGGGTTCGCTGCTCCAGGTCCTCCCGGAGCGCTTCGCCTTCCTCCTGCCGCATGGCCTGCAGGTCCTCGATCGCGGCGTCGAGGGCCTCGGTCACCACCGGCCACGCGCGCTGAATCCTGGCGGCCTCCCGCTCCTCCTCGCCCGCAAAGATATCTTCGAACTCCAGCAGGTGGTCGAGCCGAATCGGCTCCTCAATTTGCGCGGCCGCGGAAAGCTGCTCCAGGCGCCGCTTGTGGTGCATGGCCACGTCGGCGTCCACGTCGACAGGCAGGGTGTCGGACCTCTTCAGTTCGGCCGATACGTTGACGTCGAACTGCCCCCGCTCGAACGCTTCTTGCATCCGCATGCGCACGTCCGACTCGGCCTCAGGGAGCGGGTCGGGGAGGTGGACGAAGATGTTGAGGTGGCGCTTATTCGTCGATTGAATCTCGACGGTCGCCGTGGCGACTTCGTTGCTGGCGTGCCCACGCCCGAAGCCCGTCATGCTACGAATCATTTTCGGTAGCGGAGGAGCGGTGAAGAAAGTCAGTGAGGAACACCCACGCAGAGCGATCAACTCGAAGAGCCGAGCCCCCGAACGCGGTCGGGACGACTCGGCTCTAGCGGGCGGTGGCCTGGGAAGCAAGGCCCCAGTTCTGGTTCGGGAATGGGAGCCGCGGGCAAATTAGAGGAAAGCCACTTCCAAACGTCCATGCTTCTACCCTTCCATGCACCGGCGGAAAAGCGGAGGGGGAGGGATTCGAACCCCCGGTACCGTAAAACGGCACACTCGCTTTCCAGGCGAGCACCTTCGACCACTCGGTCACCCCTCCGGAGGCGGCAATGTCGAGTTTCGAATGTCGAATTACGAGTGAGGAAGATCGTGCTCTCCTCGGTTCAGCAAGCAGGGTTCGCGACCCGAAATTCGCAATTCGACACTGAGTCAGACGTCCATGATCTGCTCTTTCTTCTGCTCCAGGAGCGCGTCGACCTGCTCGGTATGCGCGTCGGTAATTCCTTGAAGGTCCTCTTCGGCCCCATAGTACACGTCCTCCGAGAAGTTCTCCTCGTCCACGATCCGCTCAATCTCGTTCTTCGCATCACGGCGGGTGTTCCGAATGGAGATCTTCGCTTCCTCAGCCCGCTCCCGGCTCGTCTCCACGAGTTCCTTGCGCCGCTCCTCGGAGAGGGGGGGGATTGGGATGCGGATTTTCTCGCCGTCATTGTTCGGGTTGAGGCCCAGATCGGCCTTCATGATGCCCCGTTCGATGTCGTCGATTGAGTTCCGGTCAAAGGGCTGTACCACCAGGAGGTCGGGCTGGGGAGCACTCACGCTGGCCACTTGCTCCAGCGGCGTCTGGGAGCCGTAGTAGTCCACCGTTACGTTCTCGAGCATGGCCGGCGACGCGCGGCCGGCCCGGAGGGTACGGAGCTGCGAGCGCAGGTACGAAACCGACTCTTCCATCTCCTCGTCGGCGTCGTCCAGGATGTCCTGAATCGGATCGTCAGGCATGATGGAGCAGGCAATTCGTGAATGGGAGGACGGAGGGAGCGTCGATCGGCCTCCTCATCACGCCGGAACGCGTTCGGCGGAGGCCTTTCCTTCGTCCCAATGCACGTGGGTGCCCACGGTTTCCCCTTCCAGCACACGCCGTAGATTTTCCTCTGTGGCCATGTTGAACACGATGATCGGCATTTTTGACTCCCGGCACAGCGTGAGGGCCGTCATGTCCATCACGCGCAGGTCGCGCTCGATGACCTCCCGGCCGTGAATCTGCTCGAACCGCTCGGCGGAGGCCTCCTCTTCGGGGTCGGCCGTAAAGACGCCGTCGACCCGGGTGCCCTTCAGGATGACGTCGGCGTCGATTTCAAGCCCTCGGAGCGCCGCGGCGGTGTCAGTCGTGAAGTACGGATTGCCGGTGCCGGCCCCGAAAATGACGACACGTCCCTTTTCGAGGTGGCGGATGGCGCGCCGGCGGATGAACGGCTCGGCGATCTCCTCCATCTTGATGCTCGACTGCAGCCGCGTCACGAGGTCAACCTGCTCGAAGGCATCCTGCAGGGCCATGGCGTTGATCATGGTGGCCAGCATGCCCATGTAATCGGCGTGGGCGCGCGTCATGCCCTGCATGGCGTTCTCGACGCCCCGAAAGATGTTGCCACCCCCGATGACGACAGCCACTTCGGCCCCAGCCTCTACGGCGGCCTTCACCTCGTTTGCGTAGTCGCGGAGAACCGTCTCGTCGATTCCGAAGTCGCGGCTCCGCCCCAGCAACGCCTCGCCGCTGAGCTTCAGCAGCACGCGCTGGTGCTCGAGGGCGGAGGTCGACTCGTCGTTGGAGGACGTGCTCATGAGCGTTAAACAGTCTGTTGCGCGACCACGGGTTGTTTGCGGAATGCGAGGTTCGCGAGGCCCCTTCTCCTCACGCTTCACGCATCGCTCCTCATGACCTCGCAGGAGGACGCGAGGGCATGGGCAGATCGAGCCGGGGGATCGACACCGCCGACTCCCGGCGTACGTGAGGCCGGGTGGCACCGTCTGTGTGACGGCGCACCCGGCCCTACAATCGACAAGCTCGACCCCAAAAGTCAAGCCCGTCAGTCTCCGAGGGCGTAGCGGATGAATCGTTTCACCGAGAGGCCCGCCTCGTCGAGCATTTCCTTCACCGAGACCGATGAGTCCTTCACGAAGGCCTGCTCCAGCAGCACGTGGTCCTCGAAGAAGCGCTCGAGCTTACCTTCGACGATGTTGTCGATGACGTGCTCGGGCTTGCCTTCGTTGATGGCCGCTTCCCGGGCCACATCACGCTCCTCTTCCTTTACCTCTTCGGGCACTTCGCCCCGGGTCACCGCGATTGGCTCAAGAGCGGCCACCTGCATGGCCACGTCGCGCCCGGCCTCCTTTATGTCTCCGTCGCCCTGGACTTCCACGAGCACGCCGAGCTTCGAGCCCGGGTGCACGTACGAGATGATCTGCCCGTCGTCGCTTTCCAACACGTCGAAGCGTCGGATCGTGAGCTTCTCGCCGATGCGTCCCGTGAGGGCTACCAGCTCGTCCTCGATCGTCGCGTCATCCTCGTACGTAAGCGACTCGAGTTCGTCCAGGTCCTCGGGCTTCTCCTCGAGCGCACGATCAGTCACCGTATGCGCGAACTCCTGGAAGTCGTCGTTTCGGGCGACGAAGTCGGTTTCGCAGTTGATTTCCACGATGGTCCCGGCGTGGCCGTCCTCGGACACGGCCGTCACCACGAGACCCTCGTCGGCTTCCACGGCGGCTCGGTCGGAGGCGACCTCCTGTCCTTTCTTTCGGAGGATGCTGACGGCCTCGTCAAAGTCGCCGTCGGCCTCCTGCAGGGCCTCCTTGCAGTCCATCATGCCGACGCCGGTGGCGTCGCGCAGCTCTTTCACCTGTTTGGCGGATACACTCATGTCGTCAGAAAATCGGGGAACTCGTTCAGCAAGTGCGTGCAGTCGGCGCGACTATCCCTGCGCGGCCTTCTTCTTGGCCTCCTTCTCCATCTTCCGCTCCTGCAGGCCCTCCTTGATGGCGTCCGTGATCGTGGAGGTCACGAGCTCGATGGAGCTAAGCGCGTCGTCGTTCACCGGGATCGGGTAGTCGACGTTCTTGGGGTTGCCGTTGGTGTCGACCATCGCGATGATCGGAATGCCGAGGTTGTTCGCCTCGCTCACCGCAATGTCTTCCCGCTGCACGTCGACGATGTAAATGGCGCCGGGGAGACTGGCCATGTCGCGGATGCCACCGAGCGTGTTCTCAAGCTTCTCATGCTCGCGCAGCCGCATCAGCTTCTCCTTCTTCTTCAACTTGTCAAGAGTGCCGTCCCGATCCATGCGCTCGATCTCCTCCATGCGGCGGATGGACTTCCGAATCGTCTGGAAGTTGGTCATGGTGCCGCCGAGCCAGCGATCCACCATGTGGGGCATGCCGCACTCTTCGGCGTGCTCGCGGAGGATATCCTGCGCCTGCGTCTTCGTGCCCGCGAACAAGATCTTCTTGCCTCGCTTGGCGAAGCGCCGGGCGGCGTCGGCGGCCTCGTCGAGGAGAACCTGCGTCTGCATCAGGTCGACGATGTGGATGTTGTTCCGCTCCATGAAGATGTATCCCTCCATGCGCGGATTCCACCGGCTCGTGAGGTGGCCGAAGTGGGCCCCGGCCTTCAGGAGCTCCTCGATGGTCACCCGGTGAGAGGTCTCTTCGTCGGCCCCCTCCTCGCCCGCTTCCTCTTCGCGGTCCGTGCCTTCGGCGGCGTCGGGCTCTGGGGCTGCCTCTTCGGGACCTCCGTCGGGGGCCGTGTGCTCCTGAGAAGCCGACCCGTCCTCCGTTTCGGAGGCGCCGGTCTCAGCCTCGGGGGGCGATTCGGAAGACTCGTCTGGGGACTCGGGGGGAGAGGCGTCGTCAGTGGGGTCTTCGGGGGATGCCTCGGCAGCATCCTCTGCGGGAGAGGCGTCGTCCCGTACGTCGGGATCCTGCGTAGAAGTCTCGTTGGCCATAAGGTCTGCTGAAATGAGTGGGAGATTGGGTTTGGGCTACTACGACCGTCGCCTGCGCAGCGAAACCGCGATCCGGGAGCAGGGTGTGAGGGCGCGAGCATGCACGTCATCGCTCGCTGCAACTCCACACCCACGCTCTCATGCTCAGTTGCGGTCAACCCACTGTCGCATCGGGCCGTATGGTTGGTTTATGCGGGGTCGAATTTCGAGGATCGAATGAGCGTATGTCCCCATCCGCCATTCGAAATTCGCCATTCGCAATTGTCTAACGCTTGCTGTACTGCTTCTTCTTGCGGGCGCCGGGCTGGCCGTACTTCTTGCGCTCGACCATGCGGTCGTCGCGCGTCAGGTAGCCCGCGTCGCGGAGTGGCCCGC
>CAZMDV010000199.1:0-5290 GCA_964564875.1 uncultured Salinivenus sp. | reverse complement strand
CTGTTGATCGAGGAGACATCATGGAACTGCGACGATGATTGCAAAGGTCAGCACATAGGGATAGCACATCAGGGGATAGCACATTAGGGATGAGGAGACGCACGCCTACGAGCTCCCTCCGTCCCCGTAGAGTGCAGTATCGGGGCGAAAGGCAAACCAGGCGAACGCGAAGTAATCGCCGTGCTGGAGACGGTCGAGTTGCGTTCCCTCCAGCGGTCCGTCGATGGCCTCGCCGGTTACCGTCCAGGTGCTTCCGGTCTCCTCGTCCCGGAAGCGCCCGTCGTCGGTGTAGGAGAAGGTGAGCGTGCGCCCCTCCACCCGGCGGTCGAACACGCCGGTCGAGCCGGTCTCTTTCGACTTCTCGATCTGGGCCGCGTCGAGCGCAGAAACGGCGCCCGGGGCGTGAAACACCACCAGGGGACGGTCAGCGATCATGTCGTGAACCGCCCGCTGCTCCTCCGTTGTCGAGTGCGGATAGGCCTTGTAGGTGTCCCCGAGGCTCACCGCCACGACTTTTTCCATGGGCGGGAGGCGATCGTCGGTGGGGCCGTCGTAGGCGAACGGCTTGTTGTCGATGTCGTCGTAGCCGGCGTACGGGTTGCGGCCGTAGGGCCGGTTGTGCCCCGTGTCCCGCGAGAGCACCTCCCCGTCTGGATGCGCCTCCCGAAACTGGCGGAATGAGACGATCTGGGACGGAAACTGCTCCAGCGTCTGGCCGGTGAGGTCGCCCACGATCGCCTTCCCCGTAAGCTGTTGCCACAGCGTTTCGGTCTTGCGGTCGTACATCACGAGGTCCGACCTGCGGAGCATCCCGGAGACGCCGAACTCGACGGACTCCCCGTCGAGCGTGCGTTTGAACACGAGGGCACTGTAGCAGAGCGGGCAGAAGGTTACGGCCACCGGCGTGCCCCCGACTCGATCGTTGACAATTTCGTGGTGGGTCAGGATCTGGAGGGGATAGGCGCGGGCGGTCCCGTTGTGCTCGAAGGCGATGACGGGCTCCTCCGAAGCAATCCAGCCCCGCGCCCCCTCCACCGAGACGAACGATGGATCGTCGATCGACGGAATGCCATCTTTTGGCGGGCCGCCCGACTTCAGCGTCGAGAGGTCGATACTGTGCTTCGAGTACTCCGTGTCGAACTGGTCAAGGGCCGGGGGTGCGTTCTGGGGCAGGGACGACTGGGCGTGGCCGATCGGAAGGCCGGCAAGCGCCCAGACGCCCATGAGGCCCAGCCACACCCAAACGAGGGAACGGCAGTGCATGGTTGGGGGCGGAGGTCTTTGGCAAAGGGCGTAGGCGGTAAAATGAGCGGCGCTGACCGCTCAGCGTCTTTTGAAACGCTCGGGCGGGAGACGTTACACGTCGGAAGGAGGACCGGACCCTCACATGATGATCGAGACCGCTCCGATCCCTGGGGCGGCCGAAGCTCCCACTCGGCCGTCGTCGACCCTCCGCAGACGGTGGGCTTGGTGACGGCAGGCGTGATTCTGCACCGTCCCCGTCACCGAGCGGGAGTGGAGGCGGACTGGGAAGCGTCGGGCCTGGAGGCCATCCGGGCCATCGTGGCCGCTCCAATCACGCCGGCCTGTCCGTTCAGCTCCGATTCGACAATCTCAAGGTCGGACACGGCTGCTCGGAGCGCCCGCTGGCGCACAATGTCTCGCGCTCGCTCCACGTAGGGAGGGTACCCCTCGATGACGCCTCCGCCCAGCACGACCCGACGCGGATTGAAGGCATTGACGACGCCTATGAGACCGAGCCCGAGATACTCCGCCGTCGCGTCGACGAGGCGGGTCGCTAGCGGGTCGCCCTGCTCGCAGGCCGCGTGAACTGTCCGGCCCGTAATGGCGTCCGCCGCCCCTCCGGCCCGTTCGACGAGCGCGCTTCCCGCGTCGGGATCTGTCCGGACGGCCTCCCGGGCCCGCTCCTCGATGGCCCAGCCCCCGGCGTACGCTTCCCAGCAGCCCCGATTCCGACAGTGACAGTCGCGGCCGTACGGCATGATCGTCGTGTGGCCCAACTCGCCCGCGAGGCCCCGGTGGCCCGTCAGCACCCGCCCATCGCTCACGACACCGCCCCCGATGCCGGTGCCCACGAACACCACGACCAGGTCGTCGGTGTCCTGCCCGGCGCCGTGCTGCCACACGCCCCACGTGATGGCGCGCACGTCGTTGGCCACCGTCACCGGCAGATCGAGGGCGTCCTCCAGTCGGGCCCGGAGCGGAACGTCGGTCCAGCCGAGGTTCGGGGCCGTGCGCACGACGCCACGGCCCGCGTCGACCTGTCCGGCAACGCCCACCCCTACCGCAGTCGCCTGATGGGCGGCGCCGGACAGGCATTCGTCCACACACGTCACAATGTCGTCGAGGACCCGGCCGACGCCCCGGTCTGCGTTGGTGGGGTGGCGATGCGAGGTCAACACAGTGCCAGACGCGTCCACGAGGGCAGATTCGACCTTCGTCCCACCGACATCGATGCCGAGGGTAGGGGAGGCGGACACGAGACGGAAAACAGGTTGTGAGTGGGAGACGCCGAGAGGAGCCCGGGGAACGAGCGGGCGAATTACTCCTCAGTGGAATCAGCGGCGGCGCATCCCAGAAGGGCATCCAGCCCCTCCGTATCCAGAATCAGCAGCGACTCCGACGTGTCACCGGCCCGCAGGATGATCGACTGGCCAGCGTGCTCCTGCAGACACGGGAGAACGCGAGACTCGGGAAGGTTTAGATCGTTCGAGAACTGCTGGACCGTGCCGATCGCTTCGCCGTCTTCGGCGAGTGCAACGTCCGTTTGGGAAGAGGGTCGTGTTGGGTGCATGAGAATCTTGGGGTTGGGAGCAGAAGGACACGCGCAGTTGACGTCGAGAAGACGCAGTCGGGGATAGCCGGGGCGGCGGGAACGTGGAGCCGCTCCGTCGCTTCGCGCCTAGGCCGCCATCTCGTAGGCCTCGTCAAAGCGGGACTCCAGAACCTCCTGCAGGGCTCCGCGAGCGCGGTGCAGGCGGACGCGGACATTGACCCGCGTCAGTCCGAGCTGCTCCGCGACTTCCTTCGTCGACTTCTCCTTGAGGTCCCGGAGGCGAATGATCTCGCGGTAGGACTCCGACAGTTCGTCCATCGCCTCGTAAAGAAGGCTGTTTTCCTCGCCCCGTTCCGTGTTCTTCACGGGGTCCGGGTACGGCGACGACGGCTGCCCGGCGGTCGAGGTCATGCGGACGTGTTCGAGGGTCTCCTCCTCCAGAAGACTGTGTCGCTTGTCCTCGCGATAGCGCGCCAGGGCCACGTTTTTTGCGATGCTGTGGAGCCAGGTCGTAAGCTTCGAGTCCCCCCGAAAGTCCGGCAGGCTGCGCAGGACCTGGAAGAACGTCTCCTGTACCAGGTCCCGAGCGATCTCCGCGTCGGTGGAGTAGCGGCGGAGCACCCCTTCGATGTAGTCGCGGTGACCGTAGATCCAGCGTCGGACGGCCTCCGGGTCGCGGTTGCGGAGGGCCTCAAGTTCGGCCTCGCTGGGGGTGGACTCGACGGGGTCGGTATCGCTGAGGTCGGAGGCGGGTGGTGTGGTAGGCATCGGCACGGGAAGAGGTAAATGCACGGTGAGCGATGAGTCCTGCCAGCTAGGTCCTCTCCGGCACTCTACAGAAACTCCCAAGACCGTGCCAGTCTTCTTCGGGCCGACCATTGTTTTTCGTAACCCATTGAAAAATATACAGATGCGTCGAACGGCGAAACGGCATACGACCCCCCGGATCTGACGATATGTCGACACGGGGTCGATATGCCGTCACTCCGGAGCAGGGCCATGTGCCGAGGCCGAGGCCGGATGAATCGGGGCCGTGCTGAACGAGGTGGGTCGAAATAAATACATCCGCACAGTCGTTGGCACTCCCCTGCTCAGAACTCTCCGCTTTTCCATCAGGGCGGCACTCTTGAGACGAATATCCGTGTGCGTTTGTCTGTAACGTTATCGGATGTGCTCCGACCGTTAGCAAGGTCCGTCCGTTTTCGGTCCTGTATGGGCTGTCTGCCTCTGTGCTTTGATTCCCGACATCGTCTCCGCGCTCCATGCTCGACGCGCTCGCCCGTTACGCCGATTGGCTCCACCTACAGTGGCCCGCCGGGAAACCAGAGAAGCTCCCGCGCGTCGACGAGAATTTTCGTACCAACGTCGACGGCGTGTACGTCGTCGGCGACTTGGCGGGCGTGCCGCTGCTCAAGTTTTCGGTCGACGGCGGCGCGCGGGCCATCCAGGACATCCTGGCCCAGGGCATCGATCCGGTAGAGCCGGAGGGGGAGGACGACCCCTACGATGTCGTCATCCTGGGCGCCGGGGCCTCGGGCATGGCCGCCGCCCGAGAGGCGGAAAAAAGCGGCTTGTCCTACGTCGTCCTCGAGTCGCAGCGGACGTTTGCGACGATCAAGGACTTCCAGCCGGGCAAGCCGATCTACACCTACCCCAAGGAGATGACACCGGAGGGGGACCTCCAGGTGCAGGCCGACGTCAAGGAAGAGCTCGTCGCGGAGTTGGAGGCCCAGACCCGAGACGTACATGTGCGCTACGCCACGGCCCATCGCGTGGAGCAGACCGCCGACGGACACGAGGTCATCACCACCGACGGTGATCGCGTTCGCGGCCAGCGCGTGATTGTGGCCATCGGGCGGAGCGGCAACTTCCGAAGCCTCGACGTGCCCGGTGAGGAGAAGGACCACGTCCACCATCGCCTGCACGACCCGACCCGCTGCTGCACCGACCAGGTACTCGTCATCGGCGGTGGCGACTCGGCGGCCGAGGCGGCGACCGCGCTGGTCGAAGAAGGGGCCGACGTCGTGCTCTCCTACCGTCGGGACGAGTTTGTGCGGCCGAAGGAGGAGAACGTGGACCGCCTCTACGAGCTGGCCACCTACGCCGAGGGGGACGGCTCGCTGACCCTCAAGATGCCGACCGACGTGGAGGAAATTCGGGACGACGAAGTGGTCCTCTCCGACGAGGACGACGAGCCGGAGACGGTCGAGGCAAGCCACGTATTCGCGATGATCGGGCGGGAGGCACCGCTCGACTTTTTCCGCCGCTCCGGCATTGAGCTCCGCAACGACTGGGGCAAGGTTCCCGAGTCCCTGCAGGAGGCGATGTCAAGTCTCTCCTGGCTAAAAGACCTGCGGTGGGATCGGATCGCGGCGTTCGCGGCCTTCTTTTTCTTCATGGTGGGCGTCTACAGTTGGAAGGGGGGCGGGGGATGGGTCAACGAGATGGCGAAGGCCGCGGAGGTCTTTCCGTTCGGCTGGGACCCGGCCACCG
>CAZMDV010000198.1:0-5315 GCA_964564875.1 uncultured Salinivenus sp. | reverse complement strand
TCGAGCGTGGTTCGCGGGCTCCCCCAATGTCCTCCGGAGATTGCGATTGGCTTGCATCTTTGGATATACTACTCTTATAATACTAATAGAGTAGTAACCGACAGACAGTCGTTCTAATCCCATGCGCACCTCTGTCTTCCTTCTCCTCGGACTTTTCCTCACTGGGTCGGCTGCCGGGCAAGGCCTCGGGCAGGGAACCCGGGCCTCTCCGGTCCAAGAATGGCCCACCGCCGGCCCCGACTCGATGGGCCTATCCGCCGAAGCACTGGACGCTCACCGGAAGCGCTGCCGGAGATCCGGGGCCTTCGGGTGTCTGGTGGCCTACGAAGGGCACGTGGTACAGGAATGGTACCGGTTCGAGCCCCGCAACCCGTTCGTCGATACCCGCTCGGCGGTAAAGTCCTGGACGGGCCTCCTTGCGGGCATGCTCATTGCCGACGGCGCGATTGACAGCGTGGGGGTGCCCGTGGCGAAGTGGATCCCCGAGTGGACCGCCGGGGCCCGGGCCAGCGTCACGATTCGGCATCTCCTTACGATGACGTCGGGCTTGAGCGACCGTACGGGCAACCCCATGACGATTCCGCCCCCCGACTCGGCAACGGCCGCGGCGATTCCGGAGGGGCCCGGCGTTGTGACCAAGAAGAACACGACCGGATCCGTACTCGACCTCCAACTCGACTTTCCGCCGGGCGAGCGGTTCTCCTACAGCAATGAAGGGGTGCAGCTGCTCTCGCCGATTCTGGAGCGGGCCGCGGGAATGCCCCTCGCCCGCTACGCCCGCGAGCGGCTTTTCGCTCCACTGGGCATGGAATCGACGACGCTGCTCGTCGATGAGTACTACAACACCGTCACCTTCGGCGGTGCCGAAACCACCCTGCCGGAATTTGCCCGAATTGGACAGCTCATGCTCAATGAGGGCCGCTGGAACGGCCGGCAGATCGTGCCCGCATCGTGGGTCGAGCGGTCTACGACCTCCATCTCCCAGACGGACAACTACGGCTATCTCTGGTGGATCGACCCGGAGCGGTCCAATTTTGCCGCCGCGGGGTCCCTGGACAACAACTGCATGGTGTTCCCGGGCCTCGACCTGGTTGTGGCCCGCATCCAGCGCGACCCGCACCCCGACGCGGAGGTGCAGTATCAAAGCGTCGAGACGCTAACCCTTCTCCGGCGGATCGTTGAAGGAGGCTCCGAAGAGAAGTAGAATCGGAAGCGTAGCCCCTCTTTTCCTTCCCATCAGCAAGTGATGCGTCCATATTTGCTCCACTTCTGGACTGTAGCCGGACTTCTCGTCGTCCCCGTCGCCCTTGGCGGCGGATGTGGAGGGACGAGTCCCGTCGCCGATCGGGAGGAACGCCTGGAACGGGCCCGGGCATATTCCGCGAAAAAAGCCGGCGATGCCTTGCTGGTGTGGACCGACGGCACCCTCGTTCTCGAGGCCTCCCAGAACGACTACGACTCCGACCAGCGCCACGTCTTGACGGAGGTGAGCGCGCTTTTTCCCTCCCTGGCGGCCCTGGCGGCCGCGGGCGACTCTCTCCCGGCCCTCGACGAACCGGTCGCCCAGGTGGTCGAGGAGTGGCGTTCTTCTTCCCGAAAATCCAAAATCACCCTCTCCCACCTTCTTCACCGCACGAGTGGGTTGAAGCCAGGCAGGGCGGGCCAGGGAGCCGCCCCTACGTTCGGGGAGGTCCTCGCGGTCCCGACGGTCGGCGAGCCCGGAGAGAAATTTCGCTACGGCCACGCGGACATGCAGGCCCTCGGTGCAGTTCTTGAACGAGTTGACGTATCGATGAAAGAGCGCTTTTTCCTGCCGATAGGCATTCCTGGTGGTTGGTGGCAGGCCGTCCGCGAGGATTCTGAGAATGAAATGTCGGGGCCCTCCCCGCAAACGGCAGGACTCACCCTGCGCCTCCACGACGGCGCGCACCTTACTGCACGTCGCTTGGTACGAATCGGCCGGATGCTCCTGCAGGGAGGGCAGTGGAACGGCAAAACCGTGATCGAGAACCTGGCCCCGCTCACCGAGCCGACGCGTGCGAGCCCTGGATACGGAGCGGGCGTCTGGCTCAACGTCCCCCTCGACTCGGTCCCCTCGGCCCGGCTCGAGCGGTTCTGGTCGCAGGTACCGGAAAGTATTTTACTGGCCCACGACGAGAAGCGCCTGATCTACGATGGTGCCTCTCCTGAGATGTACATGGCCGCCGGTCGGTACAACCAGCGGCTCTACGTGCTCCCGTCGAAGGAAATGGTGGTTGTTCGGCTCGGGCGAGCGGACCGGACCTGGAGCGACCGGGCCTTCCTGAGCCGGCTTCTTGAGACCCCGACCGGACGCTGATTCAGGGCCAGTTTTGTCGGTCTTATGTTTTATCCTGAAAATCCGCGTCTAAATGCAACCCACCAGTCCAATTTTTCGGGCGCACCTCAATGCCACTGTTTCCCCTGCATCGGCCGAGTGGGTGCCGATCTGCGCCGAAAAAAGGCTCCCGGTTTAGTCAGTCCCCCGACCGCCTCTGAGACCCTCTGCTTAGCCAGCGGCAAGTCGGAGAAAGAACGACCATCTGGTAATCATTGCCGGCCGGGGCTGCGCACCGGGAAAATCCTCGGGCGCGTTCCCGTGTGGAAATGATGTGGGGTCCGACCCCGACGAGAATTCGCTTTCCGCTACATCTGCCAGCTTTTTCCCCGCCGATGAGCACACAACCTGAAGTCCTCGCCGACGTGAGTACCGCCGACTGCTCGGGCCAGGTGGCACTGGTCACCGGCTCGACGAATGGCATCGGCCGCGCCGCGGCCCTCGCCCTGGGCCGGCTTGGGGCCGACGTGATCGTTCATGGCCGCGACACGGCCGCGGGGGAAGAGGTGGTCCGCGCGCTGGACGACAAGGGCGTGGGCGCGACCTTCCTGTCGGCCGACTTTACCAATCCATCCGAGGTCTCTCGCCTCGCGGAGTCCGTCTCCCAGCTGACCAGTGGTCTCGACCTGCTCGTGAACAATGCGGGTGGTCTGTTCCGGACGGGACGCCTGGTGGGGCCGGGCATCGAGCAGACGTTCTTCGTGAACCACCTGGCGCACTACCTTTTGACCGCCGAGCTCATCGGCCACCTCCGGGAAGGGGCGCGGGTGGTCACGACGGCGTCGGAGGCGCACCGCGGCTCCTCACTCGACCTGAGCCGTCCCCTGAACGTCCAGGATTACTCGGGAATGGGGGCGTACGGCCATTCGAAGCTTGCAAACATCCTGTTCGCGTCAGAACTCGCCCGTCGACTTGAGGCCACCGGCCGGCGCGTGACGTCGAACAGCCTTCACCCCGGCTTCGTCCCTGGAAGCCAGTTTGGACGCTTTCTGCCGGGTCCACTTGCGCCGCTGTTCCGGCTGGTGAAGCTGGTGCCGGGAACCTCGTCGGTGGGCGATGGGGCCGCCGAATTGCTTCACGTCGCCATCGCCGACCGCACGGCTGGCATCTCCGGCCAGTACTTCTCCGGGCAGGAGCCCACCGCGCCGGCACCGGAGGCCCGCGACGCCGACCAAGCGGCCCGCCTCTGGACCAGAAGTGCGGAAATGCTCGGGATCGACGAGCCCCTTCCCCTCGACCCGGAAGGGTCCGCGCCGGAACCCGCGGGCTGATGTGCCTGCGAGGCTGACGTCAACATGCGGTCCGTGCCCTCCCGGACGCGTTTCGACGTGGGAAACCTCGTTAAGTCCCCTCGCAGGAAGCGTTTCCGTCGCCCACAGGTAACAACTTGCATCGGAACGGGAGGTTGGACCAATCGCACTGGTTGGGGCCGGGCAGCGCAGTGTTCGTGGGCAGTTTCTTCTCCGGCGAAAAGCGCCCCAGAGCGTCGAGAGCAGAGCCTGCGACCTGCCGAATCCCCTCCGCTGGGGAAACCATCAACTGAGCCGGGAAAAGTGTCCCAGGCCCCTCCCCTCACGGCGGACCACTCAGATCTCCCGACTGCTTGCCTCCCCGACGGAAACCCGCCGGACGCCGTCGGTCATCCAACAGCCGTCGTGCGGCGGGCCGGACTGCCTGGAGAGCCGAAACAGGTACCCAACACGGTCGCCCTGCGCGGTTGTGAGGATGACGCCCATCCGCGCCACCGTGCCCTCCACCTGGGGGGTGCTATAGGTGGCCCCTTTGTGGTCGATCATGGGCCCATAGGCCGGTGTGTCGAACAGCTGCCGGAACCGATCGAGCGGGCCGGTGGCGCGCTTGTTGGCCGGCGAGGCAAAGTTGAACGCCGCTTCGATGCCTGCGTCCTCTCGCGGCGTGTCATTGTCGCCGAGGGCCTCCACCTGTAGGCGGACGACTTCTTTCGGGGAAAGCTCCGGGGACGGCTCGGGAAGGGAGTCGGCAGGGGCAGACACGGGAGAAATGGTTGATGCGGAAGGGTCGTTCGCAGTGGATCGGTCCAATCCAGCCTCGGGATCGGTCCCCGCGGGAAGCAGGAGGAGAAGGGACGCCAGAAGGACGGACGGTACGTGCATCGTTTACACCGGCGGATGCGGAGAAGGCAGCTATTCGGGAGGAGCGACCGACGAGGCCGCCGCCGACGCAGCGCGAGAGTCCCCGGCCGACGCCTCGTCTGCGTCTGTGCCAATTCGCTCCAGCGCCCGCAGCGCCTCGGCCGGGACAGCAAAAATGACAGTGTTGGAGTCGTCGCTGCTGAGGCTGTTTAGCGTCTGAAGGGTACGCAGGTGCAAGGCCCCTTCCTCGTCGTTGAGCGTATTCGCCGCATCGGCCATGTTCTGCGCCGCCTCCAGCTCCCCCTCCGCCTGAATCGTCACGGCCCGTCGCTCCCGTTCCGCCTCGGCCTGGCGCGCAATGACCCGCTTCATGTTCTCCGCCAGGATGATGTCCTTCAGCTCTACGGACTGCACCTCGATGCCCCACGGATCGGACGCCTCATCGATGATCTCGCGAATTTGCTGGGAAATGCGCTCCCGCTCGGCCAGCAGGGCGTCGAGGTCCACCTCGCCGACGATGTTGCGCATCGTGGTCTGGGCGAGCTGCTGAACGGCGTACATGTACTCCTCGACCTCCAGGATGGCCTTCTTCGCGTTGCGCACCCGGTAATAGATCACCGCGTCGATCTCGACGGTCACGTTGTCGCGGGTGATGCTCTCCTGCCGGGGCACGTCTACGGCCTTCACGCGCATGTCGACGCGCTCCCATGATTGGATGAGTGGAATAACCGTCCCCAGCCCCGGCTGCATGACCTTCACGAACTGGCCGAGCATGAACTTGACGCCGCGCTCATACTCCTTCACGACCTTGAAGGTGCGGGCGACGAGGGTTGTCACGATGAGAACGA
>CAZMDV010000197.1:0-5329 GCA_964564875.1 uncultured Salinivenus sp. | reverse complement strand
ACCCTCAACTCACGGATTAAGAGTCCGTTGCTCTACCAGGTTGAGCTACGAGCCTAAGTGCTATGTATGTGACTATGTTTTCTACTACGGATTGCACCTCTAGTTCAAGACCCGCCCACTCCTCCCTCGGGCGCCCTCGGCATTCCACGGGGGTTTCACACCCTGAGGGCACGCGTGCCCAGAGGAAAGGCGAGAGGGCCGACACTGCCGCAGGGGAGAACGTCGGGATTGCCTACTTGATAGGCGACCTCTTCGGTGGTTTGACGGGGCACTTCCGAGAAAGGACTGAGAAAGGAATTATGGAGCTGATCTAATGCTGCACTGATTCCGTGAACTGAAGCAGCGGCTCACGGCACGTGCGCTGTCGACAGTAAGAGGCGCGGCACGTGACACTGGCCCCCGATTGCTCCTCTCCATTTTTCCCTCAGCGGTCGTCCTGCTTGCGGAACGTGCCCGCCTGAGGCTTCCCTGGCACCACGAGGCGCCCGTCCTTCAGGCGCAAACGGCCCACGGCCTGCCGATAGTTGGCACCGAGGGTCTGCGCTTTTGGGTCATCGACCGACACCTGCTCTTCGTAGGTCAGCGTCCTGTCGTCGTAGCGCATCATGCCGTCCGCGTAGCCGATGCGAGTAGCGGCCTTCGACGAATCAAGCCCCGAAAGCACCGCCTTCAGGTAGACGCAGACCGGCACCTTCAGGCGGCCCTCCTCGACGCTGTAGACGCAGCGAACGGTCTCCCGCGGCATTGTCGGCTTCTGTGGCCGCACCTTCATCGTGAGGCTGTCCCGCAAGGCAAGCCGCATCTGAAATCTAGGGGTCTCAGCGATCCACACGCCCCGCCAGGCGTCCGGCACGTCTTGGGCCGCGGTTGGCGTCGCCGCAAGGCATAGAGCAAGCGAGAGGAGCGCAGCAAGGCGGTACATGGCGACCAGATGGGCAGTTTGGGAACGGCCCAGGAAGGCATCGACTCGGCGACCGAAGGCGTCATACGTCCAGCTCATCCGCTTCCGCAGCGTGCTTCATGATGAAGTCGAACCGGGCCGAACTGTCGCGTCCCATGAGCTCCGTGATGGTCTGCTCCGTCACCATCCGCTCAGTGTCCGGGATGTCCACCTCCAGCAGACGACGGCTGTCGGGCGAGAGGGTGGTCTCGTCCAGGGTATCGGGCATCATCTCCCCAAGTCCTTTGAAGCGCTGGATGTCGACGTTCGGGTTCCGGCCGTCGCTCCGAATCTCGTCCAGAATCCGCTCCTTGTCCGGCTCGTCGAGCGCCCAGTGCGTGTCCTTGCCCGCCTCGATCCGGTACAGGGGCGGCTGAGCGATGTAGACGAACCCGCCCTCGATGAGGGGACGCATGTAGCGGTAGAAGAAGGTGAGCAGGAGCGTGGCGATGTGGTGCCCGTCCGAGTCCGCATCCATCAGCAGGATGATCTTGTGGTAGCGGAGGTCGGAGAGGTCGAGGGCCTCCTCCAAGCCACACCCGAGCGCCTGCACGATGTTGGAGAGCTCTTTGTTGCTCTGCACGCGGTCCAGGGTCGCCTGCTCGGCGTTCAGCACCTTGCCGCGGAGGGGCAGAATGGCCTGCGTTTCGCGGTCCCGTGCCTGCTTCGCGGAGCCCCCCGCCGAGTCGCCCTCCACGATGAAAAGCTCGCACTCGCTGGCGGTGCTCGACGAGCAATCCGCCAGCTTGCCTGGCAGCTTGAGCCGGTTCTTCGAGCCTGACCGGCCGCCGCTGCCCCCAGAGGCGGAGCGGCGGGCCCGACGGGCCTTGGCCGCCTGCACGACACGCGAGGCGATGGCCTCGCCGGTCGAGGAATGATCGTTCAAGTATTGCTCGAGCTTCGTTCGAAGCGAGCCGGACACGAGGGACCGGGCCGAGGGGTTGTTGAGCTTGTCCTTCGTCTGCCCCTGGAACTGCGGGTCGACCATGAACAGGTTGACGATCGCCACGAGCCCCTCCCGCGTGTCGTCGCCCTTGATGTCGAGCCGGTGCGGGACGAGGTCGTGCGTGTCCATGAATGAGCGAAGGACGGACCGCACGCCGCTCTTGAGGCCCTGCTCGTGCGTGCCCCCATCCTGCGTGGGAATGCCGTTGACGAACGTGTGGAGCTGCTCCTTCGGCGCGTCGGTCCACTGGAGCGCAATCTCAAGGCGGCCCTCCCCCTCCAACTCCTCGTCCCCCATCATGAAAACATCGTCGTGGATGGGGCTCACCTGCAGGTCCTCTACAAGGTAGTTCAGGTATTCTTTAATGCCCCCCTCGTGGTGCAGCTCGTGGCGCTCCCCGCTGGTCTCATCCCGGAAGACGATCTTCAGGTCCCGGTTCAGATAGGTTTTCACGTCCAGGTGCTCCCGCACCCAGTCCGGATCGAACTCGACGGATTCGAAAATCTCCGGGTCGGGCCGAAAGGAGATCTCCGTTCCCGTGCCTCGCGTGCTGTCATTCGTAACGTTGAGGTCCGTCACCGGCGTGCCACGCCGAAAGCGCTGCTGGTACTCTGTGCCGTCGCGCTTTACTGTCGCGACGAGCTCTTCCGACAGGGCATTCACGACGGAGACGCCCACGCCGTGCAGGCCGCCGGAGGTGATGTAGTTGCTCGCGTCAAACTTCCCGCCCGAGTGGAGAGTCGTAAGGATGAGCTGAACCGTCGGGATCTCCTTCTCGGGGTGGTCGTCCACGGGGATTCCCCGTCCATTGTCGGAGACGGTGACACTCTCTCCGTCCTCGTGCAGGACGACCTCGATTGTTGAGGCATAGCCGTTGGTGGCCTCATCGACGGCATTGTCCACCACCTCCCAGAGGATGTGGTGCAGGCCCGGCCGCCCGGTGCCCCCAATGTACATCCCGGGGCGCTTGCGGACGGGCTCGAGGCCTTCGAGGACGTCAATGTCTTCGCCAGTATACGTGGTTGGCATGGGAATTATCGCTTGAAAGGAATTCTGGAGTGCGGTCGCCTACACGTGTGAGCACTGTTCGTCCATGTGCCTCCCCGATTAGGGATTCTGCAGAGCCTGTTTGCCAGTCACGACACACCGTCCAGCGTCATCCCCACCGGCTCTGGAAACACCTCCGCGAAGTAGCCGCGCTTAATGACGAGCGTGCCCTTGGCACCCCGGTTCGTGACGTCAAACTTCGTGGTGCGCACGATCTCCTCCCGCCCGTTGTTCGTTTCAACGGTGAGCCCCGTTCGCGCCCGGGCACTAAGGGCAAAGTCGAGCACGCGGTCATTCCCCTCTAGCCGAATGGCGCGCACACCTTTCGCGGGGCCCTTATAGACCGACACCTGATGAGCCGGAAAGATCAGGGCACGCCCGTCGTGGGAGGCGAGGCAGACGTTTTCGTCGCCTTTGGCAAGGTGGGCGCGCACGACCTCGTCCCCGTCCTCCAGACGCATGTACTTGCGGCCAGTGCTGATGGAGGGCTCGACGTAGCCGTCGAGTGTGAAGCGCGTGGCCTGCCCCCCTTTGCTGATAGCAACGACATACGGCTGGTCCGGGGCGTCGGGGGCGTCGGGATCGAAGAGCTCCCCCTGTTCGCTGGGCTCGGGCGGCACCGGATCCGGCAGGGCGCGGTCGTCGAAGCTGACGACACCCACCACGTGCTCCCCGTCGTCGAACGAGAAGAGCTTCTGCACCGGATCGCCGTAGCCCGTAGTGCTCGGAATTTCGGCGATGCGGGTGGTGTAGCAGGTCCCGTAGTTCGTGAAGAAGCCAGCGGTGGCCCGGGTGGAGCCGGCGAGGGCCCACCCCACTTCGTCCCCGTCCCGGGTGCGGATCGCGTCGAGGTCCGAATAGGTGCCCTGCCGCTTCACCCAACCGTCGCGGGTGACGATGACATGCACGTCCTCGTCGACGATGTAGTCTTCCTCCGTGTACTCCATGTCCGCCTCCGGCCCCACGATCGTGCTCCGGCGCTCGTCGGCGTAGTCGGCGCGGACGTCCTGAAGTTCGTCCTCCACCAGGCCCCACCGCGCCGCCTCGTCGTCGAGCAGCTGGCGAATCTCCTCGGCGCGGGCCCGCTTCTCCTCCAGCTCGTCCCGGATCGCCTCGATTTCCATCTGCGAGAGCTTGTAGAGCCGCGTCTCCAGGATGGCGTCGGTCTGCTCCTCGTCGAGCTGGAAGCGGTGCATCAGCCGCTGCGTGGCGTCGGCCTTGTTCTTCGAGGCGCGGATGATCTTGATCGCCTCGTCGAGGGCGTCGAAGATCGTCTCAAACCCTTCGAGGATGTGGATCCGGGCCTCCAACTCCTCCAGTTCGTTCTGGAGGCGTCGCGTCACCACCTCTAGACGGAAGTCGAGGAAGTGGCGGAGGATGGTGCGCAGGTCGACCTGCCGCGGCGCCTTCACGTCGGTGCTCTCTGTGGGGACCAGGCAGGTCAGGTTGACGTGGAATCGCTTCTGCAGCTTCGTGTGCTTATAGAGGTACGCCAGGGCCGCCTCCGTATCGGAGCCGCGCTTCAGCTCCAGCACGATGCGCACGTCGTCGGTCGACTCATCGCGGACGTTGGAGAGCTGCGGGACGTTCTCCTCCGCGATGTGGTCGGCAATCTCCTCCACGATTTTGCTCTTGTCCACGCCGTAAGGCACGGACTCGATGATGGCCCGGGTCTTCCCCTTTTTCCGGTACGCCCCCCGCATCTCGATCGTCCCGGACCCCGTCTCGTACATCTCCGCCAGTTCCTCCCTCGTGTTCAGGATCCGGCCCCCGGTGGGGAAGTCCGGCCCCTGAATGTGCTCCTCGACGAGCGTAGTCGTGTCCACCTCCGGCTCGTCGATCATGTGCAGGGCCGCGTCGACCACCTCGCCCAGGTTGTGCGGGGGAATGTTCGTGGCCATGCCCACCGCGATGCCGCTCGCCCCGTTGACGAGCAAATTGGGGACCCGCGACGGGAGCACCACTGGCTCCTCCAGGGTACCGTCAAAATTGTCCCGGTACCCAACCGTATCGTCCCGGAGCCCCTCCAGCATCTCCATGGCCAGGGGCTGGAGCTTGGCCTCCGTGTAGCGCATCGCCGCGGCGTTGTCGCCGTCGATGGAGCCGAAGTTGCCGTGCCCGTCGACCAGCGGCGCCCGCAGCGAAAACGACTGGGCCATGCGCACCATGGCGTCGTAGATGGCCTTGTCGCCGTGCGGGTGATATTTTCCCATCGTTTCGCCCACGACCGTCGCACTCTTCCGGTGCCGCTTGTTCGGGTACAGGTTCAGACTGTCGAACATCGCATACAGGATGCGACGCTGCACCGGCTTGAGCCCGTCGCGGATGTCCGGCAGGGCCCGGCTGGTGATGACGGAGAGGGCGTAGTTGAGGTACCGCTTGCGGGCGGTCTCGTG
>CAZMDV010000196.1:0-5329 GCA_964564875.1 uncultured Salinivenus sp. | reverse complement strand
GCGACGCGGGCTGGGGTCAAGTTGGCGGAGAAAACTGACGCAGAAGGAGCTGTCGAGAAGGACGAAGACGGAGACCCCATCATGGTCTCCGAAGTCTCGCCCCACTGGTTTCGTCACGCCCACGCATCGCACGCCTTGCAGAAGGGAGCGGACCTCGAACTCGTCCGGGAGACCCTCGGGCACGAGAGCATCGAGACGACGAAAACCTATCTCCACGCTCAGCCCGGGAAATCCTCCTCCTACTACGTCGACGAGGCTCCGGACTACGACGGGTAACCGTCAGGCCCTGCGCGCGAGCACGTCCAACTGGTGCGCAATGTAGATTAAGTCGCCCCTCTCAACCTGCCGCCGGCGCGTAGAGATCCACTTCGAAAAGACGCCAGGGTTCAACTCGGGATGGCCCGCGAGTTCCGTTTCAACGAAATGCAGAATGTGGTGCAGGAAGTAGGCCTCATCGCCGGGGTAGCCCCCATCTTGAGGAAAGACGACCCAGTCTGAGGAGCCCACCTCCAGAAGTGTGGCGCCAGCATCGCGGAGGCGAGTCAAAAGGCGCCGTCCACAGTGTGCTCCGGCCCGACCTCCCTCCTGGTCCGGCGGCTCCCCCATGCTTTCGTGGTAGAGCCGTTCAATTCGAGCATCGAGGTTGGGGTCAACCGAGGGCTCGAATGCCGTCACGCCGTCGAAGTGAATGGGCAGGTACCACAGACCGTTGGGACGAAGCAACGGGCCGAGTGTGCGAAGCGCGCGCGGAATCCGCAGAAGATCGAAGACCGCCTGTGCAACGAGGGCGTCGTAGACGGGGCCGTCGTGGGCAGCCGCCACGTCGTAAAGGTCGGCCGTCACGAACTGAAGAGAGACGTCGACTGGCCCCTCGGCCCAGACCTGGGGGTCATGACCCGACACGCTGTAGCCCCGGTCCCGTGCCCAAGAACTGAGCGATTTCCGCGCCACCTCAACGTTTTCGGACTCGATGTCGACGAAGGTGTAGGTGACTGCCTCTACGGATCGAGGTTCGAGCGCCTCAACGACCCGTTCGACAGTGGCGCCGATGCCGCCGCCCACCTCCAGGATTCGGATCGGTGATGATTCGGACTCGATGAGCGCCTCTACAAATTGTGCCCAGACCACCCGATTTAGTGCCCGAGCATCGATGGTCTTCTTGGCCTGGAGATAGCGAGGATAACTGTAGGTGTCCGGTTCGGTCACGGGGCGTCGGAGTGTTGCAGGGAAGAGCTCTTCACGATCCGGTCGAGGAACGACGCAATTCGACGGCAGGTCTCAGTCCAAGTGGGCGTCGATCGGTAGTGCGACACGGCGGCGCAGCCCATTTCAGCGAGATGCTCCCGGTCAACGGCCCAGGTGTCGATCGCCTCCGCGATCTCGGTAGCCGTCTCGACAAAATATCCGTTCTCCCCGTCACGGACCACATCCTGGACGCCCCCGTGTGGACTCGCGAGCACCGGAAGGCCCCGGCCCATCGCCTCGACGTACACGATGCCGTATCCCTCGTGGGCCGACGGCACAGCCAACACATGCGAGGCATGGAGCTGCTGTTTCAGGTCCTCGTCTGGCAACTGCCCGTGGAGCGATACCCGTGACATGTCGTCGAGCTTACCCAGGTGCTGGCGTAGAGCAGTCGCGTAGGAGTCGTGTGCCGACGCGTCGCCGACGATGTCTAGGGCCCAATTCGAAGACTGGACCTGCGTGAGTCCTTCGATCAGCAGGTGGAGACGTTTTCGCGGAATCAAGTTGCCGACGAACAGAATACGGAGGGGCTCGCCAGAGGCCGCGCGACTGCGCACGTGGTCGGTCGAAACCGGTGGGCCGAAGCGGCGCCCACTTGGTCGGGCTACGACGTGCGAACGTGTCCCCGCAAGAGATTCGACAGACCGCTTCGTGGACCGGCTGTTGTAAATGCGAGCGTCTGTTCCCCACAGGTAGAGGCGCTCCAGGGAGCGAGACAGTGCCGCAGAGAAGACCGAGCGGCGCTCTTGAGACCGCAGGTGATGGACAATGGTGACGATCGGGACGTCGAGGTGGCGCCGCAACCAGTAATTGCCCACAGCGAGCGACGCATGATTGAGCTCGTCCTGCAGGAGAACATCGAGGTCAGCGGACCTTAGTCGCCTCCAGAACGGGAGATTTGCGTTGTCAAGCAGGCGCAACGGATAGGATCGCTCCGGTTGTGAAAACAGCACGACCTCATCGCCCCGAGCCTCGAGGTGCTCGACGAGCTTGCGGTCGTAGAGATACCCCCCGGAGACCCGATCCAGATTCTTGTAAATGACGAGGCCAACGCGCATCGGGAGCCCAGCGGGGAATGTCGCAAAGACTGAGCTACGCGGAGTACGAGGCCCAGGCGTCCTCGTCCTCCCAGATCCTCACAGTGGTGTCCAACCGGTCCGTGTCGAGCTGATCGCGGAGAGACATGCAGAAGATCCGCGAAAAGTGCTCGATGCTTGGGTTAAGCCCCTCGAACTCCGGAAGATCGTTGAGCGTCGCATCGCGGTACCGGTCTACGAGCGCATCGAGAGCATCTTCAACCTCCACGATGTCGACGAGGTAGCCATTTTCGGTAAGGGTGTCCCCTTCTAACAGGGTTTCTACCTCGAAGTGGTGGGAGTGCCATTCATTCTCGGGGCCGCAGTTCGGCACGGTTAGGTAGTGCTGAGCCACGAAGTCGCGGCGAACCATTAACTGATACATCCTACTTAAATGCGAACTGTGAAGAGGAAACGTCGAACTATTCGTACTTGAAAACCGGTTGCAGCATCGACGGGTCGGTCGCTAGTTGCTCGTAGACGGCCGGGGCTTCGTCGATCTCAAACCGATCAGAAATGAACTGACGAGGATTTACCTTGTCCAACAGATTCAGCACCGTTGACATCCGCCGATCCTTCGTCCAGCGGCCCCGGTGAGAGGGATCGATCGTGCTCACTTGGCTGGAGATGACCCGCATGCGGGACCGGTGAAAATGGCCTCCAAGGTCAATCGGAGCCGTCTTCGTTCCGTACCATGACCCGACGACGATCCGACCGGCAAATCCTGTACACTGAATGGCCTCGTTCAAAACAGACGGCTGGCCAGTAAGCTCGTAGACGAGATCGGCCCGCTCAGCACCGGGCGACTCGTCGCCCGACGATGGTGCGGTGTAGCCGTCGATCTGCTCCAGGTCGTCGGCCGATGCCGCGGCCACTGCCCCTGCGGTCTCCGAGCGCGCCCGGCGGTCGTCCACCGGGTCGATCGTGATCAGGGCTCCCAAGGGGTGATCGGCCAGGAGACGAACGGTCAGCAATCCCACGACCCCCTGCCCGAACACCAGGACCACCTCCCCAATCATCGGGCGCCCGTCCATTACCAGGTTCACAGCGGTCTCCAGCGACGGAATGAGTAAGGCATCCGTAAGCTCCACAGATTCCGGAACCCGAATGAGGGCGTCGGGGGAGGCCAAAAACTGAGATACGTGCGGCTGAAACGAAAACACCGGCGTTCCGCGCCAGTCGTCCACGACCCCTTTTCCTAGTGCTTCCACCTCTCCAACACACGCGTATCCGTACGAGATCGGGTACGATAGGGAGTCACCCTGGAGGGCCGCAATCGAAGCGTCGGCCTCCAGACCGCTGGGTACGTTCCCCTGGTACACAAGGCGCTCCGTGCCCGGACTGATGGCCGAGTACTTGGTGCGTACACGGACCTCTCCAGGGCTGGGAGTGGGCACCTCCTCTGTGATCACCTCTGTCTCCCCAGGAGCCGGGAACCGCACCCGGCGACGAGAGTCAGTAGCCATAAAAATGATGACCTCGACAGTACGGGAATGGACGAACCCGAACGCACGCTGAGACTCCTACCCCGACGAGGGCCAGACGGGATCCCCCTCCAGAATGAGGTCCTCCCCGTACCACCGCTGCTGGACGTTCGTCAGGCGCGGGAACTCGTTGGAGGACTCCGACGGGTCCTCTCCATCCTGAGGCGGCGCGAGAGAGTCGAGCGCAGGCGTGCCCCCTACAAACATCGGAGCTACCGTCAGGATGACGCGCTGGACCCGTTGCTGATGCAGGAACGCTGTAAGCACCTGCGTGCCCCCCTCCACCATCACGCTGGCAACCTGTCGGTCCCCCAGGGCGTCGAGGAGGGAATCGAGGCACACGCCTCCATCGGGCGCGCAGGAGAGTTCAACGACGGTAGCTCCCTTCGATTCGAGTGTCTTTCGGCGGCCAGGCTCCGGATCGGGCCCCGTAAAGATGAGAGGGTCAGGACCGTCGCAGTCGAGAAGCCGGGCATCGGGCGGAAACCGAAGTGAAGAGTCCAGGACAACAGGCACGGGATGGTCGTCCTCCCCTCGTCGGGCATTTAGGCGAGGATCGTCGGAGAGCACCGTTCCAATGCCCACGAGAATGCTGTCGTGGAGGGCCCGGAGGCGGTGTGTGAAGTCCAGCGCTTTCTTCCCACTGATGGGTAGGGGCGTGCCGGAGTCCGACGCAATGGATCCATCCAGACTTTGCGCGTAGGTGAGCGTGACAAACGGAGTCTGGTTTTCGGTGAAATAGCGGTCCACGCGCTGCTCCAGCGATCGAAGGGACGTGGCATGCGCATTGTCTTGGGAGTGCCCATTCGTCGGGCCCAGATCCAGGATATGGCGCATTCGGTTGACCTTCGTTCGGAGGTAGTCCTCATTGTGCCGGTTCACGTGCGGTTCGAGAGGGGCCCGCTCCGCAATTTCGACCCCGTGCTCACTGAGATTCTCGATTTTCTCGGGGTTGTTCGTCAGCAGCCGCACTGATGAAACGCCGAGGTCCTCCAGAATCATTGCTGCAACGGCGTAGTCGCGCTCGTCGGCCCCGTGGCCGAGCATCCGATTGGCCTCGACGGTGTCGTACCCTTCGTCTTGCAGGTTATAAGCACGGAGCTTGTTCAGCAGTCCAATGCCACGTCCTTCCTGGCGGAGGTAAATGATGACACCTTGCTCTTCCTCCGCAACCCGCCGCATCGACGTGTCGAGCTGTTCTCCACAGTCGCAGCGAAGCGACCCGAGAACATCCCCGGTAAAACATTCTGAGTGAACGCGAACGAGAACATTGTCCTGGTCTGCTATGTCACCACAGACCAGGGCCAAGTGGTCCTTGTTGTCTTCGCTGTTTTCGTACAGCAAGAGGGTAAACTCACCGTCAGCCGTCGGAATCCGAGCATCAGTGAGACGACGAACGGAAGGGAGGATTTCCATATTGATAGACGATTTCGGTCTCGTGGTGGAGTGGTGAGTTGGACGCCGAGTTCCCCTTCAGCTGGGGATTGGGAGTGATCCGCTTCAGCCTTTCGAAGGTGCTACTAG
>CAZMDV010000195.1:0-5338 GCA_964564875.1 uncultured Salinivenus sp. | reverse complement strand
CGGAGGCATTCATCGACCGCATTTTCGATCTCCTCGACAATCCCCCGTCTTGAACAGAGGCCCGATCCCTGGCGTCCTTGATCCCGACGACTCTTCCCCCCGTGCCGGAGCACGAACCCCGTCCCCCGCCCCTCGACCTCCAGACCCTCCGCCCCCTCGTCCGGGAGCACCTTCAGTGGGATGCGTGGGCGCGCTGCATCAGCCAAAACGGCATCACGATTGAGCGTCCGCGCTCGACGGCCCATCCCGACTACCCCTCCGTCATCTACCCCCTCGACTACGGCTTCGTCCCTGGCACGCTCGGCACCGACGGGGAGCCGCTCGACGTATTTGTGGGAAGTGGCACGACCGGCCTCGTGGGCACGATCCTCACGACCGACCACCGGCAGCGGGACCGCGAGGTGAAGCTGCTCTACGACTGCACCCCCGCCGACGTCTACACCGCCCACGGCTTTATCAATTACGACCAGAGCTTGCTGGAGGGGGTGCTGGTCTTGCGCTGCCCAATGCCGAGGCTCTGGGACGCCGTCGAGGACTCCCAAACAGCGCGTTGAACGGAGACGTCGCTACGCCTTTCGGATCTTCACTGTCGCCCCTACCCGCGCCGCAAGCGCCTTGAACTGACGGGGCGTGACGGCAATGTAGACCGTGTCGACGCCGGTGCAATCGGGATGCTCGTCGGACCGGATTCGGTTCGTGGAGTCGCCCGCGTGGTCCGTGCCGCGGTGCCCGTTCACCATCACGAGCGTGTCGACCGCGTCGTCCCCGTCGACCGCCCGAATGATCTCCGCGCGGGACGCCTGCAGGGCCTGCGAGTAGATGTAGGCGGAGCCGCAGATGATGCCGCCGAGTTGTTTTAGGCGGCCCGGCGGACCGGACGACTGGTTCCTCGGCCCCATGGGCGATCCGTTCTGCATCGCGATTGGTGCGGTCTCTGTCACAGCGACAACATCACTAGCGGACGGTCCGCCAACGGAAGTCGTTCCCCACATTTGAGGTCGTACGCGACCCGCCCCCTTCCTCCCTCCGGATCCTTCTCCTGCACCGTATTCGGTCCCAAAGAAGAAGAGTATTTTCTCAGGGCTCGGATTCAGATGCCCGAAAGTCAATCACGTGCGTCTTCCGCTCGAAACTCGGCCGGAGCGTGATGGTCGTTGACCGCCCGGTAAAGTTTTTCGGTCCCCCGTCTCTGTCTCCCGCCTCCCGATGCCTGCGATGCGTGCCTCCGGAGATGGTAGTAGCCGGATCCCTCTGAATGCGGGCTCCGATGTCGTGGGTCCGCCCCGTCGTCAGGAGGGTGTCGTGAGGAGTCGACTGGCCTGTGTTCGCCCCGTCCACGTACACGTTCGCCCATGGCTCATCGAGTCCCGTCCGCACGCCCACCTGATGCTCGAAGTGGCACGTGAGCGTCTCAGTCCTGTCCGTCTCCACTGTGAGGGTCGTATCGCACGTCCCGTAGTCGGGGTGCTCAACGCGGACCTGGTGGGGCTCCCCCGCCGTCACCCGAATGGCCTCTCCTGCCGGATGGCCCTCGCCGTCGACGAAGACGGAGCCGGAGGGGGACGCGTTGAGGGTGAGCGCGCCGTACCGGGGAGACACCTCCTCCGGGGGCTCGGGATCGTCCGGAGAGCGTCGCTCCAGCTGGAGGTCGAGCTGAGCCTTCTCGGTTTGGAGAAGCGGGACGAGGGTATCAATGGGAAAAAACCCCTGTTGCTCTACCCGAACTCGAACGGTGTCTTTTCTCACGCGGCGGATCACGGGCGTACGCCCTTCCTCTTCCCCGTCCAAAAACGCCCGCGCCTCCGGATTCGTCTCGATGCTGAGCGAAGTGGCTTTCGGAGTCAGGGACACCGCCAGCTCGGCCTGCTGCTTGTCCTCCAGCTGCGCCACGGTCGTGTCGACGGGACGGTACCCGGCCCGCTGTACGCGCAGGCGGGCGGCCGAGCCCTCAACCGTGTCGGCGAGAGGAGTGGTCCCCATCCGGCGCCCATCCATGAGCACAGTCGCGCCGGTGGGCACGGTCGACACCGCAAGCTGGGTCTCCGGCGAGACCGACCCGCTCCCATTCCGTCCGGCCAGCCAGTACCCCCCGGCCGAAACGAGAAGAACAAGGACGGCCAGGGTAGCCCCCCACTCCCACCCAGTCATTGAGGACGAGGAGGCGACCGTCACGTCCTCCGAGGAGGAACCAGAAGCGTCACCACGGTTCTCCGTAACCGCTTCGAGCGCGTCATAGACGGCCTCCGCACTCGAACATCGGTCGTCTGGATCTTTCCGCAGGCATCGCCCGACGAGGGCCGTGAGTCCCGACGGCACTCCGCTCCGGCGTTCATCCAGGGGTACTGGCTCATCGTGCAAGATCGACTGGAGAAGGGCCATCGTCTGCTGCCCCTGAAATGGGCGCTCGCCGGTCAGCATCTCGTAGAGCAGCACACCGAGCGCCCACACGTCGGCTCGGAGATCGACGGGGTCTCCGCGCACCTGCTCTGGACTCATGTACGCCGCCGTCCCCAGCCGCTGCCCGGGCTCAGTGAGCCGCGTTTCGGAGGCTGCCTTCGCCAGTCCGAAGTCTAGCAACTTCACGCCTCCCTCCTCGGTGACGATCACGTTGCCGGGCTTTACGTCACGGTGAATGATTCCCTCGTCGTGGGCGGCGGTGAGGGCCGACGCGATTTGTTTGGCATAGCGGACGGCGTCCTCGTCCGGAAGCGGTCCTCCGCGACGTAGCTTTTCTTTCAGCGTGTCCCCCTCGTAGTAGTCCATCACAATGAAGCGGCGCCCGTCCTCCGTCTCCCCGACCTCGTGGATCCTGGCGATGTGGGGATGATTCAGTGCCGCGGCGGCCCGGGCCTCTCGGAAAAATCGCTCTTCTGCCTCTTCGTGGGCCGAAAGATGGGATGGCAAGAACTTCAGTGCGACCCGGCGATGGAGACGTGGATCTCGAGCCCGGTAGACCACGCCCATGCCTCCGCCGCCGATCGTCTCCTCAACCTCGTAGTGCTGCAGGTGCGTATCCTCCAGTCCCAGCGGATCAGGGCCAGAGTTCCCTGCCGCTTCAATGTCCCGGGGACCGTTGGGGGGAGCGGGCACCGCCGACTCTAAGCGCCCGAAAAAGCCGGAGGCATCCTCGGAGGCCTGTAGAAGCGAGATCACCTCCTGACGCAGGGCCTCGTCCTCGCACCGCTCCTGGAGAAAAGCAGCGCGCTCGCCAGGGGGCACATTCTGCACCTCCTCGAGGATTTTTCCGACCTTGTCCCACCGATCCGCGGACATGGCACGTCACCGCTGCGTGGTCAGGGAGCGTCTTCGTCGGGAGCCTCCCCCCCGCCCCGAATCCGCTTCATTTCTCGGTAGAGCCACGCCTTCGCCTGCTTCCAATCCCGACTCACCGTCGCCGTCGACACGTCGAGCGCCTCGGCGGTCTCCTCGATCGTCATGCCCCCAAAGAATCGGCACTCCACCCCGCGAGCGGCCCGGGGGTTCTCGTCTTCCAGTCGATCGAGCGCTTCGTCCAGCACGACGAAGGCCTCCGCGTCTTCGTCGGTCATGGCCACGTCCCGGCCAAGCTTCTCTTTTAGTTCCTCTAGCGAGAGCGGGGAGGCCTGCCCTCCACGCTTCTCCGCCGTCTTTTGCCGGGCCTGGTCGATCAAGATGTGGCGCATTGCCTGGGCCGATACGGCAAAGAAATGAGACCGGTTCTCCCAGGACCGCTCCTCCTGATCGACGAGCTTGAGGTACGCTTCGTGGGCCAGCGCGGTCGTCTGGAGCGAGGGGTCGCCCTTCCAGCGCTGGCGTTGCTGATGGGCCCGCTGCCGGAGGTCAGAGTAGACGCGCTCGTACAGATCATCGAGCACCTCGTCTCTCCCCTCGCGGAGATTGTCAAGGAGCTCCGTGACACTGTGATCGGAGGAGCCTTCCATCGGCACAAACCTCACTGGTTATGCAGTCCAACGCGAGCGGCGGGTCGCCCATCAGAGAACACGATTCCCGTCGTGCGCCGTTTCGATCTTATTTTGTTAAGAAGAAGCAAAGGGACAAGATTCCCGAATCCCCGATGATAAAGTCGAGCCCGGTCTCTCGTGGTAACTAGGTGAAGGGACGCCCTGAAGAGGGAGACGCTAGCACGAAGCGCTCCCCGTCTGAGGGCGTGCCTTTCTGCTCATTACACCATTGCTCTAAACCTACAACAAGTACCATGTACACGCAACCGCACCAGTCTACCGATACCAGCCGATCGCTCACTTCTCTCGGAGGAATGATCGCAACCACGCTCGGGTACGCCTTCCTCCTTCTGTTCGCGCTCTCCTTCGGCACAGGATGCGACATGCTGGGATTTGGCGAGGATGGCGCCCAGAGACCTTCCGAGGGCCAAGTGCCATACGTGAATATCGGCGACTTCTTCGAGGCCCAGGGGGTCGACCGCCAATCTTATACCATTTCGGCAGACAGCAATCAGCAGGTGATTGGCGACAAGGGAATTACGCTTAACATTCCGGCCAATGCCTTTGTCGACCCGGACGGCAATTCCGTCAGTGGCCCCGTTCAGTTGACGCTGGAGGAGATCTACTCTCCTGGGGATATGGTGAGGACAAACGCGCTGACGCAGACGGCAAGCGGCGATCCGCTCATTACCGGTGGAATGTTCAGCGTCGAGGCCCGTCAGGACGGCCAGGAGCTCGAGCTCGACGGCACAATCAACGTGGAGATGCCCGCGCGGACAGAAACCGGCGGAATCACGAGCATGCCGCTGTGGACGTCCAGCCGCGACTCGAGAGCACAAGATCCCAACTGGACGGCCATGGGCAGCGCCCAGGAACCGAGTGCCTTCCTGGACAGGGACGAATCCGAGACGCCCACGTGGTACACCTCCATCAGCGAGCTGGGCTTCATCAACTGTGACGCGTTCAACGACGCGTCGCCGACCGCGACGCTTACGATTGAGCAGTCTGGATTTGACGGCAGTTCCTCTGACTTTCGCGTGTACATTTACAGTAGTACCCCAACCGGAGTGCTAAGTGCCGGAGCGGATGGTAGCGCATACGTCAGAAGCGGGCTCCCAACTGGCTCCTACACAGTCTTGGCCCTCGGCGTCGATGACGGTACGCAGTATTTTGGGACCCGAGAGGTGAATCTGAGTGGCGACCAGACGGTTACGGTGAGCGTTACGCCGACCTCCACCTCGGATCTCAACGACGCTTTGAATCAGCTCTAGCGACGGTCCGACCGCGGAATGGATTCGGAGGGCGGCGTCGGCCCTTCGTCTCGTGTAATGAATGGCGCCCTACGGTTTCGAGCCGTGGGGCGCTGTTCTATTGTGGGGGAACGTCGGGAGAGAGAA
>CAZMDV010000194.1:0-5345 GCA_964564875.1 uncultured Salinivenus sp. | reverse complement strand
TTCGGGGAGGCCTTGAGCCACCCGCCGGGGCGGCGCGGGGCCGTTCTGGAGGAGCGCTGCGACGAGCCGGACGTCCGGCGGCAGGTCGCCGCGCTGCTGGCGGACTACGAGGCGGCGAGCGATCTTTTCGACGGGCTGGCCGACGCGGCCGTCGGGCCGATGCTGAGCACGATTTGCGGAACCGGCGAATCCGACGAGCACTCCCGCGAGGCCGATCCGCAGGGCCTGGAGGACACGCAGGTCGGCCGCTACCGGATCGAAGAGCACCTCGGCGGGGGCGGCATGGGCGTGGTCTACCGGGCGCGCGACCGAGAGCTGGGCCGCCTCGTCGCGCTGAAGTTCTTGCCGCCGCATCTGGCGACCCACCCGGAAGCGGAGGCGCGCTTTGTCCGCGAGGCGAAGGCGGCCGCGGCGCTCGATCACCCGAATATTGCTACCGTCCACGAGATCGGGCAGACGGAGGACGGCCGCCCCTTTATCGCGATGGCCTACTACCAGGGAGAGACCTTGGCAGAGAAGATGGCCCGCGAGGGCCCGCTTCCGGTGGAGGAGGCCGTGGGTTATGCCATCCAGATCGCCGAGGCCCTGTCCCGAGCCCATGAGGCGGGGATCGTGCACCGCGACGTAAAGCCGGCCAACGTGATGGTGACCGAGGAAGGTGCGGTAAAGCTGGTGGACTTCGGCCTCGCTCAGGTGGCGGGCCGGTCGCGGCTGACGGATCCGGGCCGGCGGGTGGGCACCGCCGCGTACATGAGCCCGGAGCAGGCGGAGGGGGAAGAGGTCGATGCCGGGACGGACCTGTGGGCGCTGGGGGTCCTGCTTTACGAGATGCTGGCCGGGACGCGGCCGTTCGAAGGGGGGCGGGAGACGGCGGTGCTCCATTCAATCCTGCATGAGCAGCCTTCTCCTCTCCGGGAGCACCGGCCCGCGGTGCCGGAGGGGCTCGCGCACGTCGTCGGGGGGTGTTTGCGGAAGGACCCGGGCGAGCGCTACGGCTCCGCGGAGGCCCTGCTGGAGGACCTGCGGGCGTTCCGAGAGGACACTGACGCAGCCCCCTCCGGTGGCGCCCCGCTCGGCAGCGCTGAGCCTGGCCTCTCCCAGCGCCGCAGGCTCGTGGGCGGAGCCTTAGGGCTGCTTTTGGTCCTGGCAGTGGCTGCAGGCTGGCTGCTGGAACCCGAGATGTTTTGGCCCAAGAGCGAGGCGCCGTCGGAGGCCGACCGCTCCGTTGCGGTGCTTCCGTTCGAGGCGGTTGGGGAGGAGGCCCCAGGCTCGATCACCGAAGGCCTCCATGGGGACTTGCTGACCCGGTTGTCGGGGATCTCGGACCTAACGGTGATCGCCCCGGAATCGGCCGAGCAGTACCGGGAGTCAAGCCTCTCCCGGTCGGCCCTCGCGGACAGCCTGGGTGCTCGCTGGGTCGTAGATGGAGAGGTCCAAGAGGCAGGCAACCAGCTCCGGGTCAACGCCCGGCTGGTCAATCCCCGGACCGACGCACAGGTCTGGGCCGAGAACTACCAGCGGGAATTGGGCACCGACAACCTGTTTGCGATTCAGGGCGAGATCACCCGGGGGATCGCAGATGCCCTTCAGGCGGAGCTTACGGCCGGGGAAACGACCCGGGCCCAGCGCCGCCCGACGGAGGATCTCGAGGCGTATCGCCTGTACGTGCAGGGCCGCGGGCTTCTCAAACAGCGAACGGACTCCACCCTCCGGCGCAGCGCGGACCTCTTCCGCCGGGCAATCGAGCGGGATTCGACGTTTGCCCTCGCCTGGGCGCGCAGGGCCGACGCCCTGGCCTTTCTTTTTGGGTACGGTGATGCCCTTGCGGACAGCGTGCTCCCGGCTGCCACCGACGCCGCGCACCGAGCCCTGGAGCTAGATTCCAGCCTCGGGGAAGCCCATGTCTCCTTAAGTCGGGTTCATTTCTACCGGGAACGCCTGCCGGCAGCCATCCGGGAGGCGGAGCGGGCGATCGAACTCCGGCCCAGCTACGCGGTGGCCCACGAGATCAGAGCCATTTTTAAGATCGCGCAGGGCCGCCCAGACCAGGCGCTGGAAAGTGCCCGGCGGGCCGTCGACCTCGATCCGCTGGCACCGGAGAACCGGTCGGCCCTTGGTTTTGCCCTTCTGTTCAATGGGAAGATCGAGCAGGCCCTCACGCAGGCGCGGCGGGCGAAGGGCATCCAGCCCGAGTATGGGCGCGGGTATGAACGATACTATCTGGCCCTTGCGGGGCGCACCGAAGAGGCGGTGTCCATGCTGGAGGGAGGACCAGACTCGAGAGTGGCCGCTGATGTTTACCGTACCATGGCCGGGGACACGACCGCGGCCCGCAGGTTGTTGACCGAAGTCGAAGGGGAAGTTCCTGGCAGGGCTGAAGGCCTAGCTCTGGCGGTACTCGGGCAGCGCGACGCCGCGATCGAGACCTTCCGCGAGGTTCTCCACCGCGGATACCAGCCCATCGAGCCCCTGACGCATTGGTGTCGCTATCCGTATCCCCCTGGCCTGGAGCCTCTCCGGGAGACCCCCGCGTTCCAGGGGTTCCTCCGGGAGATCAACGAGGCATGGGGCCTGAATCCCGATGGGAGCCTTCCAGAGGAAAGCGACGGGGCTCGTTCATGGCGGGGCTCCGAGGCTGGGACATGAGGTTCGCGCTCTCACACGGTCGCTTTCTCGTGAGCGTGGGTCACGGACGGCTCACGAGGAACCGCCACCGACGTCGGGAGGACCCGCAGCGATCCGGCCGCTCAGAGCCCCTCGCCTCCCTCTCGCTCCTTCGCTCCTGGCGGACTGCCTCCTGACGGACTACGAGGCGGCGAGCGATCTTTTCGACGGCCTGGCCGACGCGGCGGCCGTCCCGATGCTGAGTACGCGTCGCTGCATAGACCGCGGGTTAGGCGATGGAAGGAGAACGGGCGTTCAGGCCTCGTTCGGCCGCTGGGCGATGGCATGTTGCCACCGCCGGGCGTTGTCGATGCGCAGCCGGAGCGTCTGGCCATTGTGGGCCTGGCCGCCGACGCGGTGGCCCCCGGTTGTCAATTCGGTTCCGTCTCAGCTCCCCTCCCGCGTCAACGTGCCAGCGGTCCGGTAGTCATCCACACCCGTGGGCTTAAATTCCACAAACAGGGTCTCCTCGACTAAGTCGTGCGTAAACCGGAAGGTCCCTGTCGGCCGACAGGGCCCCGACACCGCCTCTTCGTAGTCTGCCCAGTAGATGGGCCTATCAGCATCCGTGGCGAACATGGTCGCCTTGCACCTCACGCCACCACCTTCTTCATGAAACTCCGTAATAGTGCCGATCGCGCTGCCAAACTTGGCACTGTCCTGTTCGATCTCGACGCGTAGCCACAAGCCATCGACGTTTTCACCGTTCCACATGCCACTGATCGGCTCGTACGTCACCCACGGCACCCTCAACGTACCGGCGGTCCGGTAGCTCTCCTCGCCGCTGGGCTTAAATTCAGTGAACAGCGTCCCATCGCCTGAGTCGTGCTCAAACCGCACGATTCCTTCCGGCTCACAGGGCCCCGGTACCGCTTTGTAGTCTGCCCGGTAGATGGGCGGATCAGCGTCAGGGTCAGCCTCCCTGGCGAATAGGGTCGCCTGGCATCTCACGCCACCATCTTCTTCGTACAGTTCCGTCATGGTGCCGATCGCGCTGTCACGCCTGGCGCTGTCCCGTTCGATCTCGACGCGTAGCCATCGGCCATCGGCATTTTCACCCTCCCATACGCCACTGATTGACTCGTACGTCACCCACGGCTGCGGCTGGCTGTCGTCCTCATCGCCGGGGTCTGGTCGCACGCCGCGACGACAAGTCCAAACGAGAGTGCAAGGGCGAGAACTGCGGTTAACCGCGGTTATGGCAGATCTGCTCGGTTATTAAGAAGATCGGTTACCAAGAAGAAAGGGCTCCGGGCGTCCAGTCGGATTCGTGCTTGTTCTAAAGTCGGAAAACTTATGTCCCAAACGCCCGCCCCTCCGGATGGAGAGGCGGGCGCGAGGGTAGGCGATAGCAAGGCCGCTCTCCGCCACTCACGGCGTCTACCGACCGACATCTTGGCCAAACGGTTCACTCCACGGTGAAGGTCTTGAGGAAGCCCCGGGGCTCCGGGTTCGCGATCTCAGCGACCCAGGCGTACTCGCCGGGCTCCAGCTCAACGTGGAAGTACGCCGTCGCCGGCAGCGGGGGTCGGATGTCCTGCACGCCCCCCAGCCAGGTCTGCGGCCCGGGGTCGTCGTGGTATGAGGTCAGGGCGGGACCGAATTCGTCCGTGTTGTACGTTCCGTCCGACCCCACGTCCGGCCAATCCATCCACGCGTTGAGCTCCTCGACGGTCGTGTCGTCATCAAACCGAAAGAGGTGGAGATCAAGGCCCGCCGGTGCCTCCTCCCCGTCGTTCTCCTCGAACGTGACGGCGACCGTCTGCTGGCCGGCCCCCTCTGGCGCGTCTTCGACGTCGAACCCGTCATGCGAGATCGAAACCTCCATGGTCGGGTCGGGCTCGGACGCGCCCGAGGCCTCGTCGGTCACCACCAGCTTCTCGAGCATACTGAGGGTGTGAAAGACGCCGTCCTCGTCGAGCACGTAGCACTCGACAAAGTATGTCCCCGGCTCGAGGTTCTGGGTCGTTCTAGAGGTCTCGTCTCCGCTAGTGAGCCCGGGGCCACCGATGGGCCGGTGCTTCTGAAACCAGGGGGGCGTCCTCTCAGCCAGGTTCTCGAGAAAGGTGGGAAAGACGGTCTCACGGTTATAGTACGGATTCCACTCTTCCTGGAAGGGGATGGAGCCGGCGTCCAGGAAGGCCTGAGCCGAGACCTCCCCGAAGTCATTTTTCATTCCATCCAGGAAGTCCTGGGATGCTTTCCTGAGGAACGCGAAGTGGGTGGCTTCGGTCTGGTTGTCGAGCTCGATGGTCGTCCAGCCGGACGGGATTTTGTCGTCAGACAGCTCAAACCGGTGCTTTTCGCCCTCATGGACCGCCGTAATCTCGAGGTCGCTAGAGGCGTCTTGGGTGGGCGTCGGAGTCGTTGAGCTATCACACCCGAGAAGTACGAGGCAGAGTGACAATGCGAGCGTGAGTAGAACACTTGGTCTGTGCATGACGTGCGGCACTTTGTGTAGAAATTGATAAGACATTAGGTGCATCGACGAGCTACAAGCTCAGTCCTCGAGCGGGCCGAAGGAGGCCACGATTGTGCGATAGGGCTTCTTGAAGGAGTCGCACTCGTCGGGCTGGGTTCCGAAATCGCACTCATCAGCGAGATCACCCGGGGTCTTCGGGTCGTCGGGATCGACGGTCTCCGGGTCACCGTCGGGATCCCACCGCTCCATCATGTCCCCC
>CAZMDV010000193.1:0-5414 GCA_964564875.1 uncultured Salinivenus sp. | reverse complement strand
TTTTGATGGGCGAGCACGCGGTGGTCTACCAGCGGCCGGAGCGGCCGGCGCTCATCGCAGCCATCGATCTGCGGCTTCGCGTTACGCTCACGCCTCGGAACGAGTCCGGGGTGGGTCTCCATCTCGCCGAACTCAACCATCGGGAGACCACCGATTGGGCGTCGAGGGCGCCCACGTTGAGCGGAAGAGCGGCCACCCTCCATTATGGCTCTCACTCTCCAAGTCGGAGCGGGCCGTCGACGCGCCCCTACGAACCCCTTTTTCGAAACGCGCCTCCACCCTCATCACCGACGAGGCCCAGCCGTTCACGGCGCGGGCCGAGGGAACGTATACTTCTGGGGAAAAATACCACGAAGTGAGCATGAGTGTAACGGAAGAAACAGTTCTTTCACGAAGCGAAGACCGAACACTCGACGGGCCGAACTCTCGCCAATCTTTTCGCTGACTCGCATTGGCCGTACGTGATCTGATGAGTCAAACACAAGCTACGACTGACCAGCTGCTGGAAGAAACCAGCCGTACGTTTGCGCTCTGTATTCCTCTCCTTCCGAATCCGGCACAGCGTGAGGTGTCGATCGCGTACCTGCTCTTTCGCATTGCCGACACCTTCGAGGACTCCGCCATCTGGTCCCCGGAGCGCCGCATCGCGGCACTAGAGGCCTTCGAGGCCCTCATGGACGACCCGACCCCGGCCAATGCGGAGCGGTACGCTCGCGCGTCGATGGACGGCCCCCCTACGGACCACGAAGGATATCAGCATCTGCTGGAGGAGACCCCCACCGTGGCCCGAGAGTTTAGAGCGTTGGACGACGAAGCGCGTCGTATCATCCGCAAACACGTAAAGCGCACCGCCCGGCGAATGGCGGCATACGTCCGGCGGACCGACGCGAACGGATCGCTCCGGCTCCGCACGATGAACGAGCTGCGCATGTACTGCTACGCGGTCGCGGGCATCGTCGGCGAAATGCTCACGGAGTTGTTCGTCCGAAACTGGCCGTCGTTGCAGAACGTCCACTCCTGCTTGGAGTGGCGAGCGCCGCTCTTCGGCGAAGCCTTACAGCTCACCAACATTCTGAAGGATACCGGCGTCGACGTGGCGGAAGGACGCAGCTATCTGGCCGGCCAGATCGAGCGGGATGCGGTCTTTGAGCGGGCCCGCGCGGACCTGGACGTGGCGGCCGAGTACACCCTCGTGCTCCAGAAAGCGGGCGCGCCGCGCGGGGCCGTGGCGTTCAATGCGCTCCCGCTTCGGTTGGCCCGGAGAACCAACGATCGGGTCGAGGAGGAAGGCCCGGGCGCCAAGTTGACGCGACCGGAGGTGTTCGACATCATCGATCGACTCCACACTGCGCTCGATCAGGGCGACCCCGCCGTCGACCATCCCGCCGCGGATCAGTCGCTCGACGCATTTCGGGTCGATGACACCGCGTCGGGAGACGGAGCCCCCTCCATTCCCGAGTTTGTCGTGGAGTCGAATGGGGAGAACGTTGCGCAAGCCGACTCTACACAGTGACGCCATGCAGAAATCCTCAAAACACGAGCATTCTACCGCTGCGAGTTCTCTTACCCCCGACTCCATAGCGTCGGCGCGCGCCCCCTCTATATCCTCTGCAGACGTGACCCGCGCGCTCGACAGCGCGACGGAGTATCTGTTGGGGGCGCAGAACGACGATGGGCACTGGCGCGCCGAGCTTGAAGGGGGAAGCATCCTGGAGTCGGAGTACATTTTCGCGAAATACGTGGTCGGAGAGCGCCCGGACGACCACCCGAAGCTCCGGAAAGCCGCGGAATGCCTCCGTCGGCAACAACTCGACGACGGGGGCTGGGGCACGTTTCCGCAGGGATCGACCGACGTGAGCGCGTCGGTCGAGGCCTATTTTGTGTTGAAGCTCATGGGCGACGACCCGGAGGCCCCCCACATGCGCCGGGCCCGCCGGGCGATTCGCGAGCAGGGGGGTGTAGAAGCGTGTAATACGTACACGCAGATCTATCTTGCTCTATTCGGCCAGTACGATTGGGAGAAATGTCCGGCCATTCCACCGGAGATGATGTTGCTTCCGAACTGGTTCCCCTTTAGCATCTACGACATGTCGTCGTGGACGCGGGGCATCGTCGTCCCCCTGAGTATCATTTGGGCACTGAAGCCGGAAGTCCCGGTGCCGGAGCGGGCCGACATCGATGAGCTGTATACCGAGACGTCCGCCCCCGATCCTGTCAATAAGCCCGAAGAGAACACGGAGCGGCTCTGGTGGGAATTCTTCCAGACCGTCGACACGACGATCAAGCAGGCGGAGCGATTTCCGGTCAAGCCGCTTCGAGGATGGGCCCTCCGCGAGGCGGAGCAGTGGATCCTGGACCACCTGGAAAAGAGCGACGGCGTTGGGGCCATCTTCCCGCCCATCGTCAACACGATCATCGCCTTCGACGCCCTCGGCTACGAGACCGACGATCCGGCGCTTCGGAGCCAGATTGAGGAGCTTGAGAACTTGGAGATTGAGGAGGAGAATTCGATGCGCCTCCAGCCGTGTCTCTCTCCGGTCTGGGACACCTCGCAGGCCACGATGGCGCTGCTCTCTACGGACCTATCCGGCACGCACGATGCCCTCCAGCAGGCGGGCGCATGGCTGCTCGACCATGAGGCAGAGGAGCCCGGCGATTGGATCGTCACCAACCCGGATGCTCCCATCGGCGGCTGGTATTTCGAGTACAATAATGAATTTTACCCCGACACCGACGACACCGCCGAAATCCTATACGGCCTCAAGCACATCCGCTTCGACTCCGACGAAATGGAGCAGGAGCGCACAGCGGCCATCGACCGCGGCCTCTCGTGGCTCCTTGCCATGCAGAACTCGGACGGCGGGTGGGGGGCCTTCGACAAGGACTGCGACAATGAGGTGCTCACCTACGTCCCCTTTGCCGACCACAACGCAATGATCGACCCCAGCCACGTGGGGCTCACGGGCCGCATCGTCGAGATGCTCGCGGCGTTCGGCTATGACCGCAGCGATCCGCCGGTTGCCCGGGCGGTGGACTTTCTCAAGACCCGTCAGGAAGAGGATGGCACCTGGTTCGGGCGGTGGGGCTGCAACTACATCTACGGGACGTGGCTCGCGCTCAGCGGGTTGAAGGCGGCCGGCGTTGACCTCGACCAGCCACGCTACCAGCGTGCCATCGACTGGATTCGCCGCCAACAGAACGACGATGGGGGATGGGGCGAGACCCTCGCCTCGTACGAGGACCCGAGCCTGAAAGGAACCGGGGAAAGCACGGCGTCGCAGACTGCCTGGGCACTGATGGCCCTGCTCGCTGTGGGGGAGGGCGACTCGGAGGCCGTCCGGAACGGAGTGCGCTATCTCCTCCGTACGCAACACGCAGACGGGTCCTGGAGCGAAGAACAATGGACGGGAACGGGCTTTCCGGAAGTCTTCTATCTAAAGTACCACATGTATCCCGTGTACTTCCCAATTCTCGCCCTCGCGCGATACCGGGAGAAAATGTAGCTCGTCGACAGGGAGTCCGTCGTCGTAGATTAGTCGATAGAACGTTCACCAACCGAGATGGGATGTGACCGGACGGTGACGGCAGAGCGTTGCCCATCCTGAGCGCACGCTTCAATAAAGACTAAATAACGCTATGCGACATCCACCACATGTCACGCTCGACAACCTCAAGCATCAGGGCAAGCAGGCCCTTAAGGGAAACGAACGGTATCCGTTTGTGCTGATGCTCGAACCCCTCTGGACCTGCAATCTCGCTTGCGTGGGGTGCTCCGAGGAACGACACACAGGAAAAATCTCGGACCGAGTGCCCCTTGAGGACGCCATCGAAGCCGTGGAGAAGAGCCAGGCTCCGCAGGTATCAATCTGTGGGGGCGAGCCGCTGGTGTACCCGGAACTGCCTCAGCTGATTGATGAGATCATTGAACGCAAGCGACACATCTACCTCTGCACAAACGCACTCCTGCTCGATCGGCGCCTCTACGATGTCGTTCCGCCGCACAAGCGGCTGACGATCAACGTCCACCTCGACGGCATGAAAGAAACCCACGACTTCGTGGTGGACCGTGAAGGGGTGTTCGACAAGGCCATCGAGATGATGAAGGAGGGAAAGGAGCGCGGATACCGCGTGATCGCCAACACCACGGTCTACAAGCAGACCGACATCGAGGAGGTCGAGGAGCTGTGTGATCTGCTCTTCAACGACCTCAACATGGACGGGATGCTCCTCTCGCCGGGCTACCACTATGAGACGGCGGAGAAGGACATCTTCATGACGCAGAAGGACATTGAGAACAAGTTCCAGAAGGCCCTGGAGTTCGTCCCGGACTACCCGATCACCTCGACCCCAATGTTCCTGGAGTTCGCCGCTGGGGAACGAGACTACGACTGCTCCCCCTGGAGCACTGTCACGTACACGCCGAAGGGCTGGAAGGCCCCGTGCTACCTCATTGGCGAGAACTGGTACGACGACTTCGAGACGTTCTGGGAGGAGACCGACTGGGAGTACTGGGAGTCGCGACAAGACGATAAGTGCCAGAACTGCAAGATGCACTCTGGCTTCGAGGCGTCCGTCCTCGGGGAGCTTCCTGAACGACCGGGAGACATTCTCCGGCTCGCAAAATGGAATCTGCTCGGGTGACGGTGTATGAGCGACAAGTCCATGGCCGAGCCGGCGCCGCGTGTCGCAATCGCCTCTGCGATGCCGGAAGAGATCGGTGCTCTCGCCGACCGCGCCGCAATCGAGCGGCGGGACACATGGCACGGACATGAGGCAATGGTTGGCACCCTCGGGGCCACACGGGTCGTGCTCATGCACACCGGTACGGGGCAGGTGCGGGCGCGGGGCGGAGTTGCGGCCCTGCTCGACCGCTGGCCGGTAGAGGTGCTCTGCTCCGTGGGCGTCGCGGGTGCCCTGGATCCGTCGCTGGGGATGGAGGCGCTCCTCGTGCCAACGTCCGTCAAGGATGAGGAGGGGGGGCTGTCCCCGTCCCCGGATGCCGACTGGGCTGAGCGGGCGGTGGCGACCGACGACGCTCGTACCGGAACGCTAGTGACCGTCGACCGGGTCGTCACTCAGCCCGAAGAGAAAGCCGCCCTCCGCAACACCCTTGCCCTCGATGGGCCCTCGGCCATCGACATGGAAACGACGGCTGTGGCCCGCGCCGCAGCCGAGCGCGAGATCCCGTACTTCTCCCTCCGGGTCATCAGCGATACGGCCGACGAGTCGTTGCCCAACCTCCTGAAAGACGCGCAGCGCGACGACGGGAGCATTGACCGCACGCGTGTCATGCAGAGCGCCGTCTGGTCCCCGAGCGCCGTTCCAGCGCTGATGCGCATGCGCCGACGGGTGCACGGGGCCGCCGAGATTTTGGCCGAGGTGGTCCCGGACATCCTCCGGCGTTCGAAGGACTA
>CAZMDV010000192.1:0-5436 GCA_964564875.1 uncultured Salinivenus sp. | reverse complement strand
TCAATCGATCGGGTGCAAGGCCATCGTAATGTTTGGCACCGATGAGCAGAAAGAAACGTACCTTCCGATGGTGGCCCAGGAAAAGCTGAGTGCGTTCTGCCTCTCTGAGCCCAGCGTGGGGTCCGACGCCGCGGCGCAGGAATCCTTCTCGGTGAAGACGGACGACGGCGACTACGTTCTCAATGGCGAGAAGAAGTGGTCCACCTCGGGTGCCATGAGCGGCCTGTTCACGGTCATGTGTAAGAATATGGTGCCCGATCCCGACACCGGGGAGCTGGAACAGCGGGGCGTTAACGCCCTCGTCGTGACGCCGGACATGGAGGGGGTCGAGATCTTCGAAAACAATCGCGCAAAGACCGGCATCCGGGGGACGTGGCAGGCCCGGTTCCGCTTCAATGACGTGCGCGTGCCGAAGGAAAACGTGCTGCACGAAGAGGGGAAGGGCCTCAAGGTCGCCCTCTCCTGTCTCAACTACGGCCGCTGCACGCTCAGTGCTGGCGTGACCGGTGCCGCCAAGGCAGCGAAAGAGCAGGGCATCAAGTGGGCCCAAACCCGCTACCAGTTCGAACGGCCGCTGGCCGACTTTGAGCTCGTGCAGCAGAAGATTGCCCGCATGTCGGCAGTCACCTACGCCATGGACGCCATGCTCTACATGATGACCGGGCTCCTGGACCGGGGCGAAACGGACATCATGGTCGAGACTGCTATCACGAAGGTGTTCTGCTCCGAGTTTGGGTGGAAGGTGATCGACGAGGCCATGCAGATGATGGGCGGGGAAGGCTACATGACCGAGCACGAGCTCGAACGGGCCTGGCGAGACAATCGCATCCACAGCATCGTGGAGGGGTCCAACGAGGTGATGCAGTCCTTCATCTTTGCCTACGGCGGCAAGCAGCTCGCCGAGAAGATGGTGTCGATTCAGGAGGCCCTGCTGTGGGACACCGACGAGTCGATTGGTGATAACCTGTCCCGCATCCTGACGGCCGCCACCACGCCCACCGTTTTGAAGAAGGCCCTGCCGATGGGGGCCCAGCTGTTCCTCGGGCTAAAGCCCAGCGCGCCCGAGCTCCGCAGTGTGCATCCGGCCCTTCAGGAGCAGGCCGACACGCTCACGACTCTCATCCAGCGGCACTCGCACTACTTCAAGCTTGTGAGTAAGTGGGAGCGCGAGGACGTGGTGAAGCACCAGGCCCAGCAGGCCCGCGTTGCGAACAACGCCATCTTCATTTTCGCCCTCACGTCGGCGCTGTCGAAGATGGACGACCAGCTTCGCTCCGGCGAGTACGGACCGGAATTCGAGCGCGATCGCGCTGCGTTCGAGTATCTCTTCGAGTGGTTCAAGCGCAAGATCCACCGAAACTTTGGGAAGATGCGCGACAACGCCGACGAGCACATGCGCGAGGCCGCCGAGGCCGCCCGCACATACAACGACACCCTGCCCAACGAGGACTTCTACATCCACGAGGGCAGTCCGCTGGGCCGCGACGCGGGCAAGGAGCTCCCGACCGAGCACATCCCGCAATTTGACGGCGAGGGCCAGGACCCGCGCGAAGTGGATCGTGAGCCTGGCGAGACGGACGACCTCGACGTGGGGGAGGTGGTCGACGAGGTGACGGAGCCGGCCGAACGAGGCAATGGCGCTCCGCAAGAGCCAACCCCAGCCTCGGACGATTCTTGAGCGCGGTTCCGCCTTCGAACGCTCTCGTGCGCAGCGTCAGAGCAGACTTCTGGCGCTGCGCTTTTTTATTGCATTCACCGGAAAAACCCCCACATTCTTGGGATCGTTCTCCCCACATGCATTTGCTTGGAAGATTCCGGCCCCGTTTTTTTTCTTCAAAGTGATGAAGAAAACGTAAGAACGAGAACTAGATCCCTCGTTCGCCATGGCTACCACGACGGTCTCTGACACAAAAACCACCGACGCGCAAGAGGCCCTCCAGGAATTGGTCCGGGAGGTGGACGTCAAAATCAACGGGGATCGCCCGTGGGATCCGCAAGTCCACGACCCTCGGCTCTATCGCCGCGTGCTGTCCGGCGGCTCCCTCGCGATGGGAGAGGCCTACATGGACGGCTGGTGGGACTGCGAAGCCCTCGATCAACTGTTCTACCGCCTCCTTCGCGGTCGTCTCGACCAGGAAGTCGGCTGGTCCTGGCGCCTCGTCTGGAACATCCTGAAGGCCTTTGTGCTCAACCTCCAGAGTCCCGATCGGGCCTACGAGGTGGGCGAGGAGCACTACGATCGGGGCAATGACCTCTTTCGGCGCATGCTCGACGACCGCATGGTGTACAGTTGCGGGTATTGGCGCCGCGCCGACACGCTCGACGAAGCGCAGGAGGCCAAACTCGACCTCATCTGTCGGAAACTCGGGCTCGAGCCGGGCATGCGCGTGCTTGACATCGGGTGCGGGTGGGGCAGTTTTGCCGAGTACGCCGCGGAGAAGTACGGCGTCGAGGTCGTCGGCGTAACCATCTCCGAGGAGCAAGTCGACCTGGCCCGGGAGCGGTGTGCCAACCTCCCCGTCGAGATTCGCCTCCTGGACTACCGGGACATCGACGAGACCTTCGACCGGGTCGTCTCCATCGGCATGTTCGAGCACGTTGGGCACAAGAACCACCGGACCTACATGGAGACGGTGCGCCGGTGCCTGAAGGAGGGGGGACTCTCAATGCTTCACACCATCGGCCGTGCCGATTCGGCACGGGTCACGGATCCGTGGATCGAGAAGTACATCTTCCCGAACGGTCTCATCCCGTCGACCCGCCAGATTGCCCGTGCCGCCGAAGACCTGTTCGTCATTGAAGACTGGCACAACTTTGGCCCCGACTACGACCGAACGCTGATGGCGTGGGCCGAGAGGTTCGAATCGAATTGGGAGGTCCTTTCGGACCGCTACAGTGAGCGGTTCTATCGGATGTGGCGGTATTACCTGTACCAGTGTGCCGGGTCGTTCCGGGCCCGTCGGAACCAGCTCTGGCAGATTTTGCTCTCGCCGGAGGGGGTCGACGGGCGCTACGTGAGCGTCCGGTAGGCTTCGCCCCGAAGAGGGGCTAGGGGATCGCGATCGGGCCGGAGTTCAGTTCGGAGTTCGGTGATTTCTGTTATTGTGAGAACGGCAACCCTTCGCGCTGCATCGAATCGTACGGTCGGTTCGCGCATTGATAGAGGCGAACGAGCCCGTCCGGTATTCGATCACGCCTTCTCGGTTCAGTCTTCCGTCTCACCTCCCGATTGTATGCAGTCCCTGTACCTCGTCTACCTCGATCGTCACCACCTCGGGGACGATCTATTCCTAAAGTCCCTCGCCCAGCACTTCGCCGACGCGGGCCCCGAGGCCCCGACCTGTCTCCTCGTGCACGGGAGCGGGGAAAAAGTGGAGCGCACGCTTGAAGCGCAGGGCTATTTCCCGGATCGGACGGGTGGTGTTCTCGACGTAGAGAGCGAAGAGCAGCGTCGTCTCGTGGAGCGTGCCGTGCGGGAGGTGAACCAGGAAATCGTCGCAGCGCTGACCGATGAAGTGGTTTCTACGGTCGGCATTCAAGGCGTCGACCGGGGGCTCTTCCAAAAGGAGGACGACGAGCCGCTCCGAGCGTCTAACACGGGATGGGTGTCCGCGCTCCTCAAACAGCACGTCCTCCCCGTCGTGTCTGCGCTCGTGGAGGCCCCGGACACCGGCGACGTACGAGAGGTGCCGGCGGCAGAGGCGGTTCGGGCTCTATGCCGGGCGCTGGACGCCTCCTTTGATCCGGTGGCCTGCGTGCTTACGACGGGCGAGACGCCGGGACTGCCCGACGAGGCCGGAGGTGTGAAGGACGTGGTCGAGACGGGCGCCGTGACAGACGAGCACGTGTCGGAGCCCTCGGTCGTCCATCGTCTGTCCGAGTCGGGACTGCCCGTGCTGGTCACGAGCCTCCAGGGGTTCTTTCGTGGGTCGGGGCCGACGGGCACTCGGGTACAGCCGTAGCCACGTCGGAATGGAAAGACCGAATGGTGAACCTTTCAACAAATCAGACGCGGAGTGAGAAGAGATCTCCGTCCCGGTCTCGTCCGGCTTGACAGCGGCTGAAGGGCATATTATGTTCCCCCTGCATCAGATCCACAAGCACTCAACCTAGGGAATCCACGCATGAGCACCTTCGACGAACGCTACAGCCAACTGACTGACATTATCGAGGGCGCCGAGGAGGACCTCATGAAGTTTTATGAGAAAGGCAACAAGGCGGCTGGGACCCGCGCCCGGAAAAGCCTTATGGAGCTGAAGAAGTTGGCCCACGAAATGCGGCAGGAAATCCAGGATATCAAGAACAACGAACTGTAGCTTCCCCTCTTCTCCAGCGAGTCGTACCCGAGATCCTGGGCATCAGGTTCACGCAGACGTAGCGCTTTTTGCTTGTCTCGCACCTCGACTCGGCGGTCTCTTTTCGTGCAGAAAGCCCTTGCCTTTGTCGGCAAGGGCTTTTTGCATTGACGACCTCTCCTTCCGATTGGAACACGGTCCAGTCATATCGCGCAACTCACGATCCAATCCTCCAGACTCGACGCTCTACGTAGTAATATGACCCTCCGAACGCCCATCTGTATTTTCGCGGCTCTTTGCCTTGTCTTCGCCGCCAACGACGTGCTCGCACAGCAAGAGTCGCCCTCCGAGGAGCGCTCCACCGACTCAGAATGGACCTCTGAACTGACCGGCAAGATCTCAGCCTCGCAGGCCGCCTATCGGAACTGGCAGGAAGGAGGTCTCAATTCGCTGTCATTTACGACGCTGCTGGACGGCTCGACAGAGCGGCGGGGCGGCCGCTGGGAGCAAACCCACGACATCCGGCTCGCGCTCGGCTTTATCGACCAGCAAAACCGGGAAATCCGAAAGTCAGAAGATCAAATTCGCCTCCAGTCGAATTTGCAGTACCAGGGAGACGGGTTTTTTCGGCGGTTCAATCCTACGCTGGCCGCGAATCTCCGGACTCAGTTTGCCACTGGGTTCGACTATTCGGACAATCCTTATCCCGAGGGGAACCCAAGATCTGGACGAGAGGCCCCTGTTCAGACGTCCTCTTTCTTTGCGCCCGCCACCATCACAGAGTCCATCGGCCTCAGCTATGAGCCGTATGATCAGCTCTCCCTCCGGTTTGGGGCGGCCTCCAAGCAGACCATCGTGACGGAGCCGGACTTCCGGGTCCTGTACGGCGTGGATCCGGATAACCCGGTGCGCATTGAGGCAGGGGGAGAGTTCGCCTCCACGCTCGACCAGCGCCTGTCGGAAAGCATCCGGTACCGCTCTCAGTTGAACGTCTTCTTTGCCGTCAATCAACTCGAAAACCCACCGGACCTTATTTGGGAAAATGTCATCAATTTGGAGGTCAACGATTGGCTGTCGACGGACCTTCAATTCGTGGCGCTCTTCGACGAGGACACGAGCTCAGCCCTTCAACTTAAGGAGG
>CAZMDV010000191.1:0-5440 GCA_964564875.1 uncultured Salinivenus sp. | reverse complement strand
CGAACAAGATGGCAACAGCTGCGATCGAAGAGTCACTTGCGGAGTGCTTGCAGTTTACTGAGCCAGGCTACCCACCCGTTACCGCGGTCGAGACTGGGAAGAACAAAAACCAGGAGTGGGGAATCATGCGTGTACGACGCGTTGAAGATTCATAGGCAGGTATCGACTGACCAGCATGGGTGTATCACACTATCGCGAGCGGGATCTCAGTGTAATCATAGCGGGAGGCGGCCGCGTGGGTCGGGAATCGGCCGCACTCATGACAGCCTATGGCCACCGGGCTACAATCATTGAACAGGATCCGCGCATTACGCGGGCTCATTCAGGCGAACGGGAAGACGTTACATTCGTGCAGGGCGACGCCACGGAGGAAGATACCTTGATGGCTGTCGGCATCCGGGAGGCTGACATCATCCTTGCACTGACGAATAATGAGGCCATAAATATTGAGATCTGCCAGCAGGCTGCCGAACTCGCGCCCGACGCACGCCGCGTGGCCCGGAGCCACCGACCGCCCGCGGCCACCGGAGATCCCGACGCTGTTGGGGCGTTTGTTTTTCCGGAACGCGCCGGGGCACGCGTGGCGATCGGCCGGGCGTTTGGGGCCCCAATCCAGCCCATCACCGACCTCTCAACCCGGTTCGAGGTCGTCGAGATTAAGGCTGAACCTGATGCGCCCGCCGCTGGAAAGTCGCTCGCGGAGTTGGACTTACCGGCGAAAGCGACGGTTATCACCGACCTTGGAACCGAACACCTGGCGGACGGGGATATGGTGATTGAGCCGGGCCGCCAGTATATGATCGCCACCCGTCCGGGCGCCGTCGACGACCTGAAAGGCCTCTTCTGGTGTTGACAGTGGGGCCTCCGCTCCGTCTAGAGGAGACTTCCTCCGCCTGTTCGCTTCAAGCTGGTTTTCCGTCTTTCCCCGTCGGAGGCTCATTCGTTCCGGCGAATCCCTCTCGTCGGAGGATCGTCCTTGGCAGAGAATCACCGGTGTCCTAGAAGTCTGCCTCGATTTGAGTCGGACACGGCCGAGACCTATATCCCGGAAGTGTTCGCATTGTCGTCAAGGAAATTCTCCTACGGCCCTCCTTCTTCTGCCGAAACCAACGGTCTTCCGCTGCTCGCAGTCGTTACATCGGTCGTGACGTTTGTGCCTTCTTCTCCGCAAACACCGTAGCTTTCGTGTGTGGGCATCGGAGCTCTGCTCCCGTAGACCGGCGCAGACAGGCCGTCGTCGCCACGATGCGATTGTCGTGAAGGGGCGTAGCGACGTCCCGCCGTCCAGAGAGCCCCGACGATCCCAGTGCCAAATCTACAGCCCCCTGCCACGACGGCAGACTCCGTTGCCGGATTTTCGGAGGAAGTCGGGGCGGAATCCGGATGGTACGCGTCTTGATTGCTTGGACAAGTGAGTTGCTTGTTGGGATCAGGCGTGAAAGGCGCCCTCGGTCCCTCCCTTCACAACACTGCTGAACAACACGATCCCAAGAGGTGATACCCATGACACAGCTCACCCGCCGCACTCCGAACCGCACGCTTCGCGACCTGCAGCGCGAGGTTGACAGCATCTTCGACCAGTTCTTCGGACGTGGCGAAGACGACGACACGTCCGCCGTCTGGGCACCGCGGACGGACCTGTCGGAGACCGACGAGGCGTTCCGCATTCGTCTCGACGTGCCTGGCATGACGAAGGACGACATCACCATCAACCTCCAGAACAACACGCTGACCGTGAGCGGCGAGCGCACGAGTGAGCGTACGAAAGAGAGCGAAGAGTACGTCCGGGTCGAGCGTGCCTTTGGCAACTTCCACCGGACGTTCAACCTGCCGAACGCGGTCGATCAGCAAAACGTAGAGGCCGCCTACGAGGACGGCGTGCTGACGATCAATGTGCCCAAGACGGAAGAGAGCACGCGCCGTCAGATCGAGATCCAGTAGCGAGATCGCTGCACCCTAGGCCCCGATTCCTCGTGGGCGGGGCCCAGTGGTAGGATCCGCCACGGACAGCGTCCGCCCCGTCCTGGAAGGACGCACAGGCGGTCCCTTGACGCCCAGTCGGGCCACAGGTCCGGCTGGGCGTTTTCTTTATGGGGCCCCACGGAACGCAGAAATCCTGGAGGCGTGCGACTCTCGGTCATTTCTCCGACATTGCTCGCTCGACTCCCGTCTCACCGCGCACGAGCATGGCCCACCGCGTTGCGTTTCAGGGAGAACCCGGTGCCTTCAGCGAGGAGGCGGTCCGGTGCGTCTTTGACGGTGCCGACCTCCATCCTTGTGCCACGTTCGAAGAGGTCTTCGAGGCCGTGGAGCGACGGGCGGTGGACCGGGCCGTGGTACCGATCGAGAATGCGGTCTTCGGCAGCGTGCGGGTAAACTACGACCATCTCCGCACACACGCCGTCACGATCGTCGGCGAACTGCAGCTGCGCATTCATCACTGCCTGATGGCGCCGGAGGGGGCGACCATCGACGGCCTGGAGGTGGTGCGCTCCCACCAGCAGGCGCTGGGGCAGTGTCGCGACTGGCTCCGTGCGCACGTCCCGCAGGCGACGCCGCAGGCCACGCCAGACACGGCCGGGGCCGCCCGGGCCGTGGCGGCGGTCGGGGATCCGTCGGCGGCGGCGGTGGCCTCGCACCGAGCGGCCGAGCGGTACGACCTCGACCTCCTGGCGGACGGCCTGCAGGACGATGCTCAGAACTTCACGCGGTTTCTCATCCTGGCACCGGAGGAGGCGGACGCGGCCCCGGTGGGCACCGGAGATCCCAAGACTTCCCTCGCCTTCGTCTTGCAGGAGAACGTGCCGGGGGCCCTCTTCAAGAGCCTCGCTGTCTTTGCCCTCCGGGAGCTGAATCTCGCCAAGATCGAAAGCCGGCCCCTTGTGGGCCATCCGGGTCGCTATCGGTTCTACCTTGACGTGCACGGGGCGGTGATGGACGAGCCGGTGGCCCGTGCCCTGGAGCACCTCCGGGAAATTACGATAGAGCTGCAGGTGCTCGGGTCGTATCCGCGTGGTGCCACCTATCCAGACGGGGCCGGTTGATTGTTGAGCGTTAAGCGTTGGGCGATGAGCGTCGAGCCTTTTGCGTTGAGCGTTATGCGCTGAGCGGTAGGGGGGCTGCTTCCGCTCGGATGATGACATTCTCCGCTCCTTGCGGCCCCTACAGTTGCACCGCATCTCCATGCTCCACTGCCCTCCGCTTCCATACTCCCAGTCCTGCACCCTTCCACACTTGTAAAGGTTGCCCTTTCCGGCATAGTCTTCGTAAGTTGGCATCGCGGCCGCCGCACCCCTTCACTCATCGGTTTGCCCTGCCTCCGTGCTGCCGTACTTCGTCCGGGAAGGATTTGCTAATCTTCGACGCTCTAGGTTTTCCGCCTTCGCGTCTACGAGCGCCATTACGGTGGCCCTCGTGCTCGTCGGCGTATTCGGAGTTGTGGGGTACAAGGCCTCGGTGGTGTCGGACATGCTGCGCGAGCAGGCCAGCCAGATGGAGGTCTTCATCCAGCAAGACGCGACCGGACAGGTGCAGGAGGCCCTGCACGCTCGCATCCAGACCGTTCCGGGGGTGGCCCAGACCGAGTTTGTGTCCCAGGAGGAGGCGGCCGAGATCTTTCGACGCGAGTTTGGGGAAGGGGCCGGTGCCTTTGAGGACCCGACGTTCCTTCCGGCGTCGATCAAGATCGAAATGAAACCGAGCCACGCTCACCCGGACAGCATGTCCCAGATGGCGGACGTCATCGAGCAGTGGCGCGGCGCGGACGACGTTGTGCTCAACCAAGATCTCCTCGTCCGCGTGGCCCAGAACCGTCGGCTCATTAACACGATTGGCGTTACGCTCGGCAGCGTCGTTGTGCTCGCGGCCATCTTTCTCGTCGCCAACACCATCCGGCTCACAATCTATGCCCGGCGCCTGCTCATTCGAACGATGAAGCTGGTGGGGGCTACGGACCGGTTCGTGCGCCGCCCGTTTCTCGTGGAGGGGATGGTGCACGGATTGCTCGGGGGCACCGTGGCCGGAGGGGTCGTCTGGGGGCTGTATCGGGGCGTTCTCCTTCAGATCGATCAGGCGCCCCTGTCGCTCCGCGCAGAGCTGATTCTCTTTGGGGCCCTCATTGGGGGCGGCCTGTTGCTTGGATGGGTCGGGTCCTACTTCGCTGCGCGTCGCTTCATCCAGAAGATTGAACTTCACTGACAGTGCGGTCCCACGGTCATTCTTCTCGTATGTGTCTATCGAATGCCATGCGGTTCTCACAGCTCGTTTCTCCCATTCTCCTTGCACTCGTGGCCGCCGGCCTGCTCGCGGCCTGTCAGCGCGCCGACGAATCTGACATTGGACGGACGGACGAGGGCGTCATGCGGCTCGGCTCCGTTGAGGTCGCCGACACGGTGGCTCGGGCCGTGGCCCTAAACGACCGGCCCCTCGTGCTGGAGGGCCTGCGGGGCTCGGTGCGCCTGACGGGCGCGGCGCAGGCGACCGCGGACCTCTCCTTCGTGCGTCGCGGACGAGGGGACAGTCGGGACGACGGCCAGTCGGTTCTGGAAGGCATCTCGATTACGGAAAGTGGCACAGAGGCCGAATACGCCTACACCCTGGCGGCGGACAAAGAAAAGTACGCCGCCGTGGACATTCAGGGCCAGGTGCCTCGTCTGGCCCCGCTCCAGATCGATCGGTTGAGCGGGCCGGTCCGCATCGACGGCGTGAGGGGCGAGCTGACCATCGAGCACGAGCATGGGGACGTGCACGTGCAGGACGCCGCGGCGCCTGTGACGGTCACCATCAAGAATGGCGACGTGCAGCTCGGCCTTCGGGCCGTTCCGGACGATGGGCTCATCCGGCTTGAGACGTCCAACGGCGACGTCCATCTGCGCCTCCCGCGCGACGCGTCGGCACAGATCGACGGCCAGACGGACGCCGGTACCATTCGGACACAGGGCCTTTCGTTCGCCACCGAACGGTTTTCCCCCGTCAGCGCGGGGGGGCGGTACGACGCTCAGATGGGCGACGGCGGCCCCAGCGTCGAACTGCGCACCCAAAACGGATCGATTACGATTCAGGCCCGCGACGCAACTTCAACCGATACGATCGATGCGGGGCCGACTCCCGTAGCTCCTGACACGGCGATGGCTCCGCGTTCTGTCCCCGATACGCAGCGGGCGGATACGCTGTCGCCGGACACGACCAGGATGGATCAAGATACCGTCTCGGCGAATCCCTAGACGTCACTATGGCGTCGACACGGAGGAGAGCTGAGCGTCTTCGTAGGTGTTGTTAATCTCGTCGATGAGATCGTTGGCGACCAAGCGATGGGCGGCTGCATTCGGATGAATGCCGTCGAGGCTGAACAGCGGCCCGAAGGGCTGGTCGGTGCTCCAGGGAGTGTCGGGATTCTCGAACAGCTCCGGAAAGGCCGGAATCTGATCGCTGTTGTTCTGGA
>CAZMDV010000190.1:0-5444 GCA_964564875.1 uncultured Salinivenus sp. | reverse complement strand
ACCGGGGGGCCCGCGCCGTGATGCCGGTGCTCGACATGGCGCAGGCCGGCAAGCTGGCGAGCAACCTCGATCCTGAGGTCTACCGCCTCGGCGGCGAGCGCGGCGGGGACAAGATTGAAGGGTACCACCTCGGCAATTCGCCACAGGAGTACACCCGGGAGGCCGTAGAGGGACGCGACATCATCCTGAACACCACAAACGGCACCCGCGCGCTCGATCGGGCCCGGGAGGCCGATCACCTCGTGGCCGCCTGTTTCTTGAATGCAGGGCGCACGGTCGACTTCATTCAGCAACACGCGGACGCTGTCACTATAATCTGTGCGGGGTGCCAGAACCGCCTCTCCCTGGAAGACACGCTTTGTGCCGGGCTCCTCCTCGACCGGCTCTGGGACGGAGACGCGCCCCGTCCTGTTACCGACTCGGCGTACACGGCATACACGCTGTACCATACGGACAGCGAGGACCTCGAAAGTACACTTCGGGAGACCAACCACGCCGAACAGCTCGTCGAGCAGGACTACGAAGAGGATCTCGACTACTGCTTCCGGGTCGACGCAGTCCCGGTGTTGCCCTACTACGCCGAGAATCGACTCCTCCTGTACGAAGACGTAGTTTTGGACTGAACTGCGGGCACAATTGGGGAAAGTACGAGCAAAACCGTTGCATTTCTGCTCCGTTCGGTCCACCTTACGGATGTGATGGATCCGTCTAGACAGTGGACGCACATATAAAGAGGCGTTTTTCTCTTTCCCCCTTCGCACCCGCTCTTGCTCCCTGCTTCTTTGGTCGTATGGCTGGCTCGGGCTCCGATACGAAGACAGACGGAGGGGGGGCGTTCTTGATTTCGCCTCGTCGGAAGATGGAGATCTTCGGGCTAGTTCTCATGGTGCTGGCCCTTCTTCTCTCCCTTGCTTTCGTCTCGTACCACGCCGGAGACGCCGACATCCTCCGCTCGGCGCAACTGAGCGAGGTCCTGTTCAATCCGCAGGACGCCTCGACCGAGGTTCAGAACGTCCTTGGGCTCATTGGCGCCCAGCTAGCCCAGGCCCTGATTCCGGAGTTCATCGGATACGGCGTTCTGCTTCTGAGCAGCCTCCTCATGGTGTGGGGCTATGCCATCTTCCGCCACTTCTCCCTCCATCGCCTGTTTTACCCGTCCGTCCTGACGGTCCTCTCGGCCTTTGTGCTCGCCTGCTTGATGGGCTGGTTCGATCACACCCTGGAGTCCTCGTTGACCGCCTGGGCGGGGGCTGTGGGCCTTGGCACTGCGGGCTGGATGCAAAACGTGTTCGGCGAGGTGGGATCGTTCATCCTCCTGCTCCTGTCCGTCGCGGTGATGCTCTTGCTCGTGGTGGACCACGATATTCAGCAAACGGTGGACCGGGGCATCGAAGCGGTCCGCGCGATCGTGGCGGGGTTTGCATCGGTGGGAACGTACGTGAAGGCGCAGTGGGCCGAGGCGCAGGTACAGGCCCACGCGACGGAGGACGCATCTTCCTCCGAGTCCCAGGAGTCCGCTCGGACACCTCCGACCTCCGACGCCCCCTCCAACGCCGAGTCGGCCCGTCCAGACGACCCGGGCGACCCCTTCCCACGCCCGTCCGCGTCGGCCCAGACGGCCCCGTCGTCCAGCCCCGACCCGGAGGATGGTCCCGTTCGTCGAAATGATCTGTTCCGGGTCGCGGGCGACCTCTCGTCTCCACCGGTCGACGAAGATGCGAATACGTCCTCCACGCAGGAAGCAGAGGAGTCCGGGCCCATCTCTCACGAAGAGACGACTGACTCCCAGCTCTCGCCATCCCCGTCCGAGGAGGAGCGAGAGACGCCTCCGTCCTCCTCTGAGTCTTCTCCGTCTCCCTCGAGCGACGACCGTTCGGACGTCGAGACGACCGACGACACATCTGCCCGCGAGCAGTCTGTGGAGGACGTGTCGATGACCGTGCAGGAGCAGGTCGAGGAGGAGACGACCGATGAAATTGACCGGACGCCCGAATCCCCCGAGGACATCCAGTATGAGCCGCCCTCTCTGGACCTCCTCGACGAGTCGGCCCACGACGACGCCGGGATTGACCGTGAGGAGCTCGAAAAGAACAAACGAGTGCTCCTCGACAAGCTTGATATGTACAACATCGAGATCGAGGAGATCAACGCCGTCGTGGGCCCCACGGTTACCCGGTACGAGCTTACGCCCGCCCCCGGCATTAAGGTGAGCCGCATCAAGTCGCTTGAAGATGACCTGGCGATGGCGATGGCCGCACCCGGCATCCGGATGATCGCTCCCATTCCGGGCAAGTCCGCCGTCGGGGTCGAAATTCCGAACCGCAATCGAGAGCTGGTCCGCCTGCGCGACGTGATTGGGACTACCAAATTCCAGGACACCGACCTGGAGCTCCCGCTCCCGCTTGGCAAAACCATTGAGGGGGAGGTGTACCTCGACGACCTCACGACGATGCCGCACCTTCTCATCGCCGGCGCTACCGGATCCGGCAAGTCCGTGGGCCTCAACTCTCTAATTACGGGTTTGATCTATGCCTGCCACCCCGCAAACCTGCGGTTCGTCATCATCGACCCGAAGAAGATTGAGCTTCAGCAGTACACGCCGCTCGAAACGCAGTTCGTGGCGGTGCCAGAGGACATCGATCAGACCGTCATTACGGACGTGGACGAGGCAGCGGGGGTCCTCAAAAGCGTGGAGCGCGAGATGGAAACCCGCTACGACCTCCTTTCGGACGCCAATGTGCGCAACATCACCGGCTACAATGAGAAGTTCCAGGCGGGGGAACTCGATCCGACGGACGGGCACCGCCACATGCCCTACCTCGTCGTGGTGGTCGACGAGCTGGCCGACCTCATGATGGCGGCGGGCGACGACGTGGAAGGGCCCATTTCCCGGCTCGCGCAGATGGCCCGTGCCGTCGGCATCCACCTCGTGTTGGCCACACAGCGGCCCTCGGTCGACGTCATCACGGGCCTCATCAAGGCCAACTTTTCCTCCCGCATTGCCTTCGAGGTGGCCTCGCGCGTCGACTCGCGCACGATCCTGGACCAGGGAGGTGCGGAGGGCCTCGTCGGGAACGGCGACATGCTGTTCCTGAGCGGCAGTGACCTGAAGCGCCTCCAGGGCCCCTTTGTCCGTGTCGAGGAGGTGGAGGCGGTTGTAGAGTACGTAGCCGACCAGCCCGGCGTAACCCCCTACACGCTTCCCTCCCTCCAGGACGCGGGCCACGGCCCGGACGTCACCCTCGGGGTGGAGGATACTGACGACAAGTTTGAAGAGGCGGCCCGTGTCATCGTGCGCCGTCAGCAGGGCTCCGTGTCGCTCCTCCAGCGCAAGCTGGCCGTGGGCTACACGCGGGCCGCCCGCATCGTGGACCAGCTCGAAGAGGCGGGAATTGTGGGGCCCTTCAATGGCACGAAGGCGCGGGACGTGCTCGTAGATGACGAAGAGGAGCTCGACGAACTACTCCACGGTGAGGAACCTGCAGAGGCGAACCCCAACGATGCGCAGTAGTGCGTATTTCGTGTTGCGTAGCTTGGACCCGAGTACACCACAAAATCGCGATACGATGTACGCAACACGAAATAGACTGTATGCAGCTCACACGTGACCTTTGCACCCTGACACTACCCACCCGGACCCTCTACTCGCATGCAGCCCTCCTTCCCTACCCTCGGCATTCTCGGCGGCGGGCAACTCGGCAAGATGATGGCCGCCGAGGCGGTGCGCATGGACATCGAAACGAAGCTCCTGTCCCCCAAAGACGCCGGCCCCATGCGCCCGTACGCCGGTGCACAGGTCGGAGACTGGACCGACCCGGAGGTCCTGCGGCCGTTCGTCTCCGACTGCGACGTGGTGACTGTTGAGAGTGAGTGGGCCCCGGCCGGCACAGCGGCCGAGGTGTTGCCCGACGACACCGCGCTCTGGCCCTCCACGACGACCCTTTCGCTGATCAAGGATAAAGGCGTGCAGAAACAGCACCTCGCCGACACCGGCTGTCCGGTCCCCGAGTTCGTGCGATGCAGTACGCCCGAGTCGGCCCTCGACGCGGCGGAAGCCTTCGGCTACCCCGTCGTGCTCAAGCAGTGTCGAGGTGCTTACGATGGGTATGGCAACGCCACAGTCCACTCTGCGGACGCACTCCAGGACGCCTGGACCGACCTCGCCGCCAAGGAGGGACTGATGGTCGAGACCTTCGCGGATTTTGCCCGCGAGTTGGCGGTCCAGGTGGCCCGGCGCCCCGGCGGCGAGCAGGTCGTTTATCCCGTCGCCTACACCGAACAGCGCGACCACCGCTGCCACGCCGTGGAGGTCCCGGCGGACGTCGACGACGCCATTGCCGAGGACGCGCAGGCGATCGCTCAGGAAGCCGTGGAGGCCGTGGAGGGCGTCGGTCTCATCGCCGTCGAGTTGTTTGAGATGCCGGACGGGCGCCTTCTCGTGAACGAGCTCGCGCCTCGGCCCCACAACACTGGCCACTACTCGATTGAGGGCAGCAGCACGTCCCAGTTCGAAAACCACGTGCGGGCCATCCTGGACTGGCCCCTCGGCTCCCCAGCGCTGCGCCAGCCCGTGGCCGTTATGGTCAACGTACTGGGCCGTCGCGAAGGGACCCCGCCGCACACGACCGGCCTGTCCCGGGCGCTGAACGTCGACGGCGTGTCTCCCCACATTTATGGGAAGCCCGACGTTCGGCCCGGCCGTAAGATGGGGCACGTGACCGCCCTCGGGAGCGACCGACCCGAGGTCCGGAAGCGCGCCGAAATGGCGGCGAGCGCGATCGAGCTGTAGCGTCGGGCCCCCTCCTTCGTCCGCCCCAATCCTGTATTTACAAGTGCCCCGCTAGATCGCTGCACGAGGTCAATTTTTCGTGTTGCGTATTTCGTATTGCGTATCTCTTTCCTCCGGACCACTTGCGCAATACGCACTACGCAATACGCAACCCCCCACTCCCAGTATTCGGCCTTTTCTTTTCATTCGAACACTCATTCCCCAACCTCCACATGCCTTCCTCTGCTCCTCCCGTCGGCATCGCCATGGGCAGCGACTCCGACCTGCCCGTTATGGAAGACGCCGCCAAGGTGCTCGACGAGTTCGCCGTGGCGTACGAAATGCGCGTCCTCTCCGCCCACCGCACACCTGGGGTGATGACGCAGTACGCCGAAACGGCCCACGAGCGGGGCGTGCAGGTGATTATTGCCGGGGCCGGGGGCGCCGCTCACCTGCCGGGCATGCTGGCCGCCAGCACCCCCCTTCCCGTCATTGGCGTGCCCGTCCAGACGAGCACGATGAGCGGCGTAGACTCTCTCCTTTCCATCGTGCAGATGCCGGGCGGCGTGCCCGTCGGCTCGGTGGCCATCAACGCCGCGGACAACGCCGCTTTGCTGGCCGTGCAGATCCTTGGGACCGAGGATCCGGACCTGCGAGATCAAATGGTCGAATACAA
>CAZMDV010000189.1:0-5527 GCA_964564875.1 uncultured Salinivenus sp. | reverse complement strand
AAAGTTTGAAGATTGGCAGACTGAAAATTACCGGTACAAATCTCCCAATCTGCAATTTTCCAATCCTCAACTTGCGACCACCTCAATCTCGATGTCGTAGTCGTCGGTGGTGAGTGTGATCGTCTCGTTTTCGTCGGTGAGCCCGTAGGTCTGGATCGCGTCCGGGAAGGCCTTGTCCGGGACCTCCATGTTGAACAGCGCGTCGGCCACCACCTGCCAATCCTGTGCCGTAAGATGGACCGTGGCGTCGCGTCCCTCGGCCACCATCGGGGCGTAGTCGAGCACCTTCTCCAGGTGATTGACGGCCTGCTTGAGATGCTTGCTCTCGGGGATGTCGGAATCAATGTCGGCCATGTCGTGGAGGCGTCGTCGGTATGGAGTCAAAGGACTGTGCACAACGATGGCATTCGGCGGCACGTTCCCGGCTGAGCGGCAGCCGCAGGTGGAGTTAGCCCTCAATGCGGACGCCCCCCTGTAGGGGTGGGCCCGTCCGAAAAGAGCGTGGGAGCGCGGGGGGATGGAGGCGGGAAAGCACTGATGCTTGGAAGCACAGGCGTGGTACCAACGACCCTCGACCCCCATCGAGCACAGTCACAACCCAGATCACATCGAATCGGCGTCAGGTCCTCCGAAAAAGATGGCGCGACCCTCTCTACGCGTCACAACCTGCACCCCGTCGGCGCGTTGGTTTTTTTGATTATCTTTTCGCCGCCCACTGCACTTCCAGACTCAGACTCGAGCGCCCACACGCCCATGCGCACGTACCTTGACTACGTCCAGGACATCCTCGACCACGGCACACGGCACGAGGACCGCACCGGCACGGGCACAATTCGCGTCTTCGGGCGGCAGCTGCGGTTCGACCTGACGGAGGGGTTTCCGCTGCTTACTACGAAGCGGGTGTGGATGCGCGGCGTGACGGAGGAGTTGCTCTGGTTTCTGCGAGGGGAGACGAACATTCAGTCGCTCGTGCAGGCTGGCGTGTCGATCTGGACGGACTGGCCCCTGCAGCGGTACCGGGAGGACACCGGCGACGAGATCAGCCAGGAGGCCTTCGAAGAAAAGATCGCCACGGACGACGCCTTCGCCGAGCAGTGGGGCGACCTTGGGCCGGTGTACGGTAAGCAGTGGCGCGACTTTGAGGGGCCGGAGCGGCGGGTGGATCAGATCGAGCGCCTGGTTGAGGGCCTCCGTGAGCAGCCGCACTCGCGCCGCCACCTCGTGAGCGCCTGGCACCCCGCGCAGGTCGACGACACGGCCCTCCCGCCATGCCACTACGCCTTCCAGTGCTTCGTGGACGGAGAACCGGGTGACGGTTGTTTGTCCCTCATGTGGCAACAGCGCAGTGTCGACAGCTTCCTGGGGCTTCCCTTCAACATCGCCAGCTACGCCCTGCTCACGCACATGCTGGCCCAGCAGGCCGACCTCACGCCACACGAACTGATCTTCTCAGGCGGAGACTGCCACATCTATCTGAATCATCTTGAGCAGGTGGAGGAGCAGCTTTCTCGCGAGCCGTACGAGCAGCCCACACTTCGCCTCCGTGAGCGCGACGCAATTGCCGACTACACCGCGGGGGACGTGACGATCGAGGACTACGAGCACCATCCGGCCCTGGAGGCCCCGATCGCGGTCTGACGCCAACGCTTTCGTCGGCCAATGGGGGCCTCACTCAGAATGCGAACTGCATTCGGGCGAGCAACAGATTTTCCGCCTCGGGGTCCGGAGTCCCGTCGGCCCCGTCAAACGTCGTCCGCTCGACGCCCAGCATCATCCGCACGATGGTGTTGGGGTACCAGCTCAGCGTGACGCCCCAAGCCCGGGCGGCCTCCGCGGCCCCGGCCGCCGGCGCAAGCGCCGGGAAGGTATCATCGTCGAGCGTCACGCCGTGGCCCCGCACGCCGAGCTCGACGGCCCCCGGCCCGGGCGATCGGCCAAATGGTTCTTGCGGCACGACCGAGCCCTCGCGGGTGTCCTCGCCGGTCAGCACCACGGCCGCGCTCACCTGCCACGCCCGGTGCGTGAGGCTTCGTTCCGCACTCCCATTGCGGACCTCCTCGCTCATCACTGTGTACTCGCCGAGCAGCTCCACGGGCCCAGCGAAGAAGCGCGCCTGCGGGGCCACGCGCCACCGCTGCCCGTCGGCATGCGTGCCGGACGCGTAGCGGAAGAACGGCTGCCGTCCCGTGGTCTGCGGCCGCGTCAGGCTGGGCGTCGCCGACGTGCCGGTCACCGATCCAATCGACCCTGCCAGCCCCACGCCGAGGTCACGGAGGTGTCCGTCCGCGCCTGCGAACGGCGTGACGAACAGCCGTCCGGCCCCCTCCTTCGCGTCGTCCACGTCCGCCCCGGGCTCCGTGCTGCCCGGCGCTCCGTTGAAGACGCCGACGGCGTACCGAACCGTGGTCTCGACGATCTCGCCCGTCAGCATAATGCCCACGTCGCGCCCCGGCACGAGGCCCGACGGAAAGGCGCGTTCCACGTGCATCAGCCCAGGCGTCGCATTCAGAACCTCCAGCCCTACGGGCACCTTGAATCGCCCCATGCGGAGCCGCAGCGCAGGGGCGAAACGCGCCTCCAGGAACGCGTCGTCGATTTCGGGTCCTCCAATCCCGAAATCGGACCGGAGGTTGAACGCAAATCGCTCGAAGACGCGGCCCTGCAGGCGGGGCCGGGCGCGCCGTAAAAACATGCGCTCGGCACCGGACGGAGAATGGGTCTCTGGAAAGAACCGGGCGTCGGCGTAGAGGTCCGCCCGGAGGCGCAACTCGAAGGCCTCGTCGCTGGATGCAAGACGAAATCCTTTCTCGCTTGCTTCCATCTGAGACCACCCCACTCGCGGGGCCAGGGTAAGACCGAGCGCAACGAAACAGACGGCGGCGAGGAGAGCGGCGTTCTCGGACATGGGACGGGAGCGTCGTCCGCGAGGTTACGAAACTGTTTCCTGAAGGTATCCGACGCTCGCCAGAATGTCATCCCGCGTGATTGTCCGTCGCACGTCACGGCAGCGACTCCCCAACCGACCCACAGGACGGATACGCGACCGAACCTCAGGCCCCTCAGAAGGGGAGCGCCGTCTGCACCCGGTAGTAGACCTTCCAGTTTTCCACGCCGCCCTCCAGCACCGACCGGGCGGTGCCGAGGGCGTGCCCGATGCGAAGCCCGCCGACGCGCAGCGCGTTTTTGAGCTCCACGCCCGCCCCCACCTGCTGCACGCCGTCCGCAAAGCCTCCGCCCCTCCACACCGCGCCGCCGTCCACGAACGCCGCGAGCGTCGTCTTGCCGAGCCCAACGAGGCCAAGCACCTCCGTCTGCAGGCTCTCCGCGAACGGAATCCGATACTCAATGCTGCCGAAGGCCACCCGGTTGCCAAGCACGTACCTCCGGTAGCCCCGTACCCGCTCGGCGTTGCCCAGCGAGACGGGCACCGCACCCAATTCGCCCCCCGCAGTGCCTCCGGGGAGATCAATCGCGTCGTACCGCGAGAAGCCGAGGTAGTCCTGGGGAAACGACGATCCAGTCTGCGCCTGCAGCCGGCCGTAGAGGAAGATCCGGTGCGTGCCCAGGCCCGGCAGGATCTGGTAGCCGGCCACGTCGCCGCGCAAAAACGAGCTGTCGCCCCCCAGCACCTCCGCCGCGCCGGTAGCCCGCAGTCGGAGCCCCCACCCGTCGAGCGGATGTATGAGCGTGTGTCGGTACGGCGGCGCCTTGCGGCGGGTAAACTGGAGACGGAGGCTGGCTTGCTGCCCGGCCCGGGGCGGCGCAAGGGCGCCGAGCGCAGGGGTGAACTCCTCCCGGTCGAGCGGCTCAAGGTCCGCGTAGCGCACCCGGGCCGAGACTGCGGTCGAGACGTAGGGACGCACGCGCCAGTCGAGCGGCCACCGTACCGTGAGGTCCCCTCCGGTCCGGTCCTCCACGAGCAGGTCGCTCCCGTAGATGCGGGCTGACGACGAGGCGCTGAACAGGGTGACCCCAACCGTCGGGGACAGCTGGCGGTTGAGGTACGTCGCCACAACTTCGCTATTGTCAGTCGGCTTGGGAAAGGAGACGTTTCCGCCCACGTTGAGCGTATGTTTCCCCAGGGGCTCGGTCCAGGAGGTCGTTCCCAGGATCCCAAAATCGCCGGTGGACGGCCCGTAGTACGGCACCACCAACGAGGCCCGGTGGGTGAGATTGGACAGCGAGCTGTACGCCGCTCGGGACTCGATGAGCGACGGATCCGGATCGATCCGCTGCGGGATGGTGCGGGGCGGCTGGGTCGTCGTCCAGGCTGCGTACGGGGCGGGGATCGAGGGCTCTACGGCCCGGGCCGACCGCCCTGCCGGGATGCGAAACGCGCCGTCCCTCGTCTTGGAGAGGGTCGTCGAGGTCACAAGTGCTGTCTCCGGTCCCGTGTCGGTCGAGTCGGCGCCGAAGGCCGAGTCCGCGGGCACCCAGTCGTGGACCCTGGCGCCGCGCACGAGGTGGGTGGCCCGCCGGTGAGTGTCCGCGGAGACCTCGTAGGCGAAGGCATTGGGCACGCCGTCGCGGAGCGAGGTGTAGGCCAGCTTCGATCCGTCGGGGCTCCAGACGGGCCGCCGGTCGTCGACCTCGGGATCGGTGAGGGCCGTCGATGTGCCCGTGCTCAGGTCGTGGAGCACGAGTTCGCGCGCTCCGTCGGCAACACGGGCGAGAGCCAGGGTGTCGCGCGAAGGGTGCCACTGGAGACCTGTAATCTGAACGTCGCCCTCGTAGTCCGTGACCGGGGTCGTCTCGCCCGTCTCCATCGCCCGCAGGTGCACGTTGGCCGTGCCGTCCTGGGTCGCCACGAACGCGAGGCGCTCGCCCGTCGGCCCGAACGTGGGGGCTGAGGTGCGGCGCCCGTATGTCAGGCGGCGTTCGTCGTCCCCGTCGGCCGCCACCAGGAACAGATCGTCGACGAGGGAGCCGTGCGCCGCCCGCGTCCGTCGACTGAACACCAGCCGGTCGCCGTCGGGATGCCAGGCCACAGGCGGCTCGATGGCCCCCTCCGCCACCACCGTTACGTCGCCGGTCGACCGATCGATCACGTGCAGGCGCCGCACGGGGCGCTCCGGGGAGAGCTGCGTGAGCGCGGCGATGCGTGACGTGTCGGGGCTGTAGGCGAGGTCCTCTACGTTCCGCCCGGGCACGGAGAGCGTGTCGGTCTGGAGCGAGTCGAGCGTTTCGAGCTGGCCGGCGAGCGTGTTGTAGTACACGTTCACGTCGCGCCGCCACTGTTCGTAGAAGGCCTCGTGGGAGGTGCCTGTGGTCGTCTTGAAGGCCGTCTCGAAGTCGTGCACCTCCGCCAGCCCGAACAGCACGTCCTTCTTGTGCTGCAGCAGGTCCGTGAGCGTCGAGTCGCCGTGCTGTTGCGCAAAGTAGCGCACCTGGCTGTGGCCGGAGGCGTAGAGGAGCCGCCCGTTCCAGAGCGACTGGCCGTCGTTGTAGGACAGGGCGTCGTCGAGGACGGCGGCCCGGAGCCAGCGCTCGCCCCGCTGGGCGTTCCACGTCTCGGCCTGGTACTGCG
>CAZMDV010000188.1:0-5540 GCA_964564875.1 uncultured Salinivenus sp. | reverse complement strand
CTCAACAACCAGCAATCGCTCCAGCTGAATCTTCTGTTCGAGTACGCCTACTGAGATGCCCGTGCAGGGCCACCGCATATCCCCCCACGACTAGATACCGGACGCTCCCCGTCAGGACGAGGGCTCCATCACATCAAGAAGGCGTTGATAGTCCGCCTCCGTCAGCTTCTGCTCGGCGCGGAGGCGCTGGAGGGCGTCCCGCACCGCCGCCACGTCCGTCGCGTCCGGTTCCGCAGCGGGCGTAAAATCAATGTCCTCCACCATCGCCGTATCCAAGAAGTCGGCCACATACGAGGCCGCATCCGGTGCCCCCGAGAAGTCCATCGTGAGCTCGAAGGTGGCCCGCCCCCGATTCACCGTGAGGTCCACCACCTTGCCCCCGAGTCCCAACCATCGGCTTCGCTCCTCTACGCCCACGAGATCCGGGTAGCGGACGGTCTGCGTGGACTGGAGGTTGTTGTTTTGAAAGACAAAACGGTCCCTCGTAAAGACGGCCCCGTCGCTCCCCGTTCCGCTCAGCGTCGCGTCGTACAGCGCGAGCACCTCGTCCCGCCCCACCTCCGTCGCATAGTCCGACAGCGCATTGTTGAGCCGCCCCGCCGGAATGTTCGGGGTCACGAAGAGTCCCATCTGCGGCGCGTGCGGCAACCGGTCGCGCAACAACGCTTTCATCCAACGATGCTGACGATAAGACGCTAACGACAAGATGAGGCCCACGAACGACAGACAGAGCCTGCCGAAGAATTCCCTCCACCTCTCCAACCCAACAACGCTATAATTTCCCAATCATCAAATCTTCCAACCTTCACCCTTCCAACCTTTACCCCACGACTACGGCCCTGCCGCCATCGCCGATGCCCCAAAGAACCCCGTCGTGGTTTCGAGGACGCCACCGAAAAATACGCCGAGCACGACGAGCGCCACCGCGCACACCACGAGTGTACCCATCGCGGGCCCGGTGGCTCGGGGAAACGCAGCGTCCGTCACCGGGTCCGTCGCGTCTATCTCGTCGGCAGACTGCATCCAGAAGACGTATACGACTCGCAGGTAGTAGTAGGCGCTGAGGGCGCTCATCAACACGGCGATGACCACCAGCCACGTCATGCCGGCGCTCACGGCCGGGGCAAACACGAAGTACTTGCCCACAAAGCCCCCGAGGGGCGGAAAGCCGATCAGGCTGAACATGAAAATGCCCATCGTGGTCCCCAGTACGGGGCGGCGGTTCGCGATGCCCGCCAGCGACGAGAGCGTCTGCTCGCGGCCCTCCTTCCCGTCCCACTCCAGCAGTGCCATCACGCCGAAGGCGCCGATGTTCATGACCGCGTAGACGAGCAGATAAAAGAGCGCCCCGGCGTACCCCGCCTCCGTCCCCGCCGCGAGCCCCACGAGGACGTACCCGGCGTGAGCGATGGAAGAATACGCGAGGAGCCGCTTCACGTTGGTTTGGGCCAGCGCCATCACGTTGCCGATCACCATCGTTAGGACCGCTACGGCGGCGAGCACGAGGCGCCACTCGCCGCCCGGCACGGCGTGGACGAGCACGAGGATAAGGGCGGCGAACGCGGCGGCCTTGGTGGCGGTCGACATGTAGCCGGTAAGTGGGGTGGGCGCGCCCTGATACACGTCCGGCGTCCACATGTGGAACGGGGCCGCGCTCACCTTGAAGAAGAAGCCCACCAGGAAGAGGGCGAATCCGCCCCAGAAGAGAAGTCGGGTCGACGGGGTGGGAAACTCCGCCACGGCCATTGCGGGGAGGGCCATCGTACCGGTGGCGCCGTACATCAAGGCAATGCCGTAGAGAAAGAAGCCGGTGGAGAAGGCGCCGAGCAAAAAGTATTTGAGCGCACTTTCCACGGCCCCTTCGTCCTCCCGCACGAGCCCGGTCAGAATGTAGAGACAAACCGACATCGTTTCGAGCCCGAGGAAGATGCTGATCATGTTGTTGGCCGAGCCGAGCATGATCATGCCCACCGTCGCGTACAGGATAAGGGCGTAGACCTCCCCGTAGTCGTGACGCAGCTGGTTCAGGTACGGGATCGACACGAGCGTCGTGGCTAGGCCCGTCAGGAGAATGATTAGGTTGATGAAGGCCACGAAGCCCCCCGTGCGCAGCGTCTCAAAGAAGATCGTGCCCTGCGGCACACCGAGCTGGGTGAACTCCCAGACCGCCGCCCCGGTCAGCGCCGCCGCCCCGAGCCAGGGAATGGCCGGATGGTCGTTGCGGAAGGCATCGAGGACAATCATCACGAGCCCCACAAGCCCGACTACCGCCATCGAAAAAATGGCAGGCAAGTCGGCCACGATGGTCGAGAAGGCAGTAGACAAATCCATAGGCAAAAAATCGTACCTCGATCAACGATATCCATTCCCGTAGAGAAGCATCCGGCCCGGACGTCTCTCTACAGCTAGACCCAGACAAAATCCTCAATCTTCGAGGCCAACTCCACGTCCATCTCCGTCACTTTCCCCCCTGCGTCGTGTGTCGTTAGGGCCACAGAGACGGTGCTGTAGACGTTCTCCAACTCCGGATGGTGCATCATCTCTTCAGCGTAGAACGAGAGGCGAACGATGAAGCTAATCGCCGCCCGAAAGTTGGCGAACTCAAAGGTCTTCTGGAGCTTATTGTCGGCGTGGGTCCACCCGTCCAGGTCAGAGAGGGCGTCCTCGATGTCAGCGTCGGAAAGCGGTTCGCGCGAAGGCATGAGCAACAGAGACTGAGTGTGAGCGAGAGATGTACGGGAGTTGATTCTCTACGGCAGTCGTTCCGGTGAGGGAATGGAGACTTCTTCCGCCTCCAACGGGGCCGTTGGGATTTCTCGGGGTTGGCCGGTCGTCTCGGGAGGCTCCGAGGCCTGCTGCTGCACGGCGGCGCGCTTCTCCTCGACCGTCTCCAGCAGAAAGTCCGTCGTCGGGGCAGTCTGTCGGAGGAATGGATCTGGGAAGAAGCCAAGCACGAACATGAGCACCACGAGCGGTACCATCAGCACAAATTCTCGGGCATTCATGTCGGGCATCTGGGCATTGGCCTCGTCGGTGAGCACCCCAAAGAAGGTGCGATACACCATGTGGAGCAGGTAGACGGCCGCCAGAATGACGCCACTAGTGGCGAGGGCCACGAGGACGGGGCTGTCGAGCACCGTGCTCTTGAACGACCCGAGCAGGATCAAGAACTCGCCCACGAACCCGTTGAGGCCCGGCAGTCCGGCCGAGGCAAGCACGGCGATCACCATGAAGGTGGTAAGGACGGGCACCGACGTGGCCAGCCCGCCGTAGTCCTCCATTAGTCGCGTGTGACGCCGCTCGTACAGCATGCCCACGAGCAGGAAGAGGGCCCCCGTGGAGAGTCCGTGGTTAACCATCTGGATGACGGCCCCCTGCATCGCCTCCGCCGTAAAGGCGAAGAGCCCAAGCACCACGAACCCGAGGTGGCTGATCGACGAGTAGGCCACGAGGCTTTTTGCGTCCTCTTGCACACGGGCCACGAGCGCGCCATAGATGATGCCAATAATGGCGATTACCGCGAAGAGGCCCGCGTAGCTCTGCGCCACATTTGGGAAGAGCGGCAGACAGAAGCGCAGCAGGCCGTATGTGCCCATCTTCAGCAGCACCCCGGCCAGAATGACCGAGCCGCCCGTCGGCGCCTGTACATGGGCATCCGGCAACCACGTGTGGAGCGGAAAGAGCGGCACTTTGATGGCGAAGGAGAACGCGAAGACCCCAAACAGCCATCCCTGCGTGGCGAGGGGAATGTTGTACTTCAGGAGCGTGTACCAGTCCGTCGTGAATACGCCCTCGTTGACGGCGTCGCCGGCCGCGTACCCCAGGTACAGGATCCCGACCAGCATCAGCAGCGAACCCACGAGCGTGTACACCACGAACTTGACGGCCGCATAAATGCGCTCTTTTCCGCCCCAGATTCCGATGATGAAATACATCGGAATGAGGGTAAGCTCGAAGAAGACGTAGAAGAGAAAGAGATCGAAGGACGTGAAGACACCGGTGATGCCGGTCTGGAGCAGAAGGAGCAGCGCGTAGTAGCCCTTCTGTTTCTCCTTAATATATGTCCAGGACGAGAGGACGACGATCGGCCCGAGCAGGGTCGTCAGCATCACGAGCAGGAGGCTCAGCCCGTCGATGCCGACGAAATACTTCACGTCGACGCTGTCCGGCGACCACCCCGCCCACATGTCCACCAGCTGTGGCGCCAAAGCAGTGCTCACCGACGGGTCGTAACCCACGAACAGCCCAATTGAGAGCACAAAGGTGACCGTCGTCGTCACCAGTGCCGTCCACCGGATCGCCGAGGCGCGCCGCGGAAAGAGCATCAGCAGCGCCCCCACGGCCGGGAGAAAAATGACAAGAGACGTGAGGTAGGGGATATTCATCAATCGATGTAGCGCCTGATCGGCAAGCAAATCGTTACCGTAAGGTGTCCGTCTCCCCTCTGCGACGCGTATTGCGTGTTGTGTATGTCGCGTCGTGCCTCACCCGTGTGTTTACAACCGTCCTGAAAAGATGACTTGAGAACTATCTCAAAAGACCTCAGCGAGTCGTTCGGGCCTTGATCTGAAATCTCTCAAATGCGAGCAGCGCTGTTTTCGGGGAAATCCTGGACCGAGTTCAGGATGATCTGTCCGTTTTGAGGTAGTTCCTTACGAGACACGAAATCCGAACTACGCAATACGTGCCACGAAATATGTTCCTGATGCAGCAGAAACCGCTCGGAAAACGGCCCTCCTCCGCAGAGCGCAGCTCACTCAGACCCCAGCGAGCATCAGCCCCACCACCAAGGCCGCCCCGACGGCGAGGGCGAGAGCATAGTTTTGCACGAAGCCCGTCTGGGTCCGGCGCAGCAGACCGCTCGCATTCTGGGCCGCGTCAGCAACCCCGTTCACGGCCCCGTCCACCACTGAATCGTCAAACGCCGCGAAGCCTTTGCGGGCAACCCCGTTGATGAGCGTGTCGACCACCACCTCGTTGTAGAAGTCGTCCCAGTAGTACTTCTCCTCCCACGTCCGATAGACGCCCTTTAGGCGCCCCTTCAGGAGTGCGTCGTATTCCAGGCCCTGCGCCGTGTAGACACGCCAGGCGTAGTACACCGTCCCGAGGGCAATCACCGAGCTTAAAAGAATAAGTCCCCACTCCAGCGCCAGCGGCATATGTCCGTGGACCGACGCCTCGGCGACCGGCCCACCATACTCAGCTCCGAGGTAGTGGTGGATCCAGTTCCACTTCCCGCCCTTGATGACCGCCGGCAGCCCGATGAATCCTCCGATGATCGAGAGAATGCCGAGGGTCCAGAGCGGTCCGGTCATCGAAACGGGCGACTCGTGCGGCTCCAATCGGTCCGCGAGGGGCCATCGGGGCTCCCCCTCGAAGGTGAGCATGTAGGAGCGCATCATGTAGAACGCCGTGAGAATCGCTGTGAGGACCCCCACGACCCAGACAACGGTGGCGTAGGTGTGTCCGCCCCCGTACCCGTATTCGAAGGCCTTGAACAGAATCTCGTCCTTCGAGAAGAATCCGGCTGTCAGGGGAAT
>CAZMDV010000187.1:0-5546 GCA_964564875.1 uncultured Salinivenus sp. | reverse complement strand
ACTCACCCGGTCGCACCACCACAGGCCTCGTTCAGGGTGCGATGTTCGCTCTGTCAATTCTCGCTCTCACGATCCGACCCAAAATCTAAACGGACCCTAAGAGGGCTTCGAAGTCCCACTGCGTTTTCGTCCTGCTACATAGGCAAAATCGATTTTCGTCGGACCGCTCGTCCCGAAATTCCATTCATCGCGGTGAGCCGGCTCTCTTCATAGTCGCGGCCCATCCGATGACGACCAATTTTTACGCCCCCCCCTCCGCCATTCGAGACCGCCGCGTGGTGCTGTCCGAGGATGAGGCCCGGCACGTCCGCACGGTGCTGCGGGGAGAGGAAGGCGACGAGATGGTTGTGGTGGACGGGGAGGGCGGCTGGTACCGCACGCGGATCGACCACCTCGCCCCCGAGCAGGTAGTGGGCACGATCGTCGAGCGGCGCGAGGAGGTCGGTGAGCCGGCGGTGGACGTGACGGTGGCCCTCGGGCTCCTCCAGAAGCGGTCCCGCTTCGAGACGTTCGTGGAGAAGGCCGTCGAGCTGGGCGTGCGGCGCATTGTGCCGCTTCGCACGCAGCGAACCGAGCCAGTATCGGTCCGCGAGGAGCGGCTCCGCAATGTTATGGTGGCCGCGATGAAGCAGTGTCGTCGCAGCTGGTTGCCGTCCCTTGCGGCCCCACAGTCCCCCGAGGCCCTGCTCGCGGCGTCGGGGGCGGAGATGAGTCTCGTGTGCCACGCGGGGGATGGAGCCGTGCCGATCCATGACGCCGTGGCGGAGGGGGGACCGGTCACATCTGCGCTCGTCCTCGTGGGGCCGGAAGGAGGCCTTGCGCCCGCAGAGGTGGAGGCGGCGGTAGCGGTCGGATGCACCTGCGTATCGCTCGGGGCGCGTCGGCTCCGGGCGGAGACGGCCGGTCTCGCGGCGCTCCGGGACGTCGTTGCGGCCTGCTAGGGGGAAGGGGAAACGACGTACCGGCAGTCGCCGCATATGAAAATCAAAAAGAGGGGGAGCATGGCATCCGGCGCCCCGTAGCGTGCGTGAACTCGACTTCGGCCGCTGATTTCGATGCCGTCCGAAGAGTGCATTTGCGGAATGAATGCTACGTTCGGGGGCGGAATGCGTGGTTCGGCGGCCGTGACGCGTGACCACACCATGGCACCCCAGTCGCCTCGGAAATCAAGACCCGCCCTTGGACAGCGCAAACCACACCAGACCTACGATGGCCGACCTCACCGAAATCCGGCTCTCCTCCGAGCAGCTCGTTGACGGTGTACTGCTGAAGGCCTTCCGCGACAAGGTGCGCCTGCCCGACGACAAGACCTCAGTCCGCGAATGGATCGATCATCCCGGGGCGTCCGCCATCGTGCCAATGTTTGAAGACGGACGGACCCTTCTCGTGCGACAGTTTCGCTACCCGCCCCGGCGCACCTTTCTGGAGGTGCCGGCGGGCAAGCTCGACGAGCCCGGCGAAGACCCCGAAGATGTGGCGAGACGAGAACTGGAAGAGGAGACGGGGTGGCGGGCCGGGCGGTTCGAGCACGTAGGGGCCGCCTATCCGTGCATCGGCTACAGCAGCGAGCGCATTCACGTCTTCACCGCGCGCGACCTCGAACGGGGCACGCAAGCCCTCGGGGAGGGCGAGTTTGTGGAGGTGGTTGAGATGAAGTTCGCCGAGGCCCTCGCCCGGGCCCGGCAGGGAGACTTGGGAGACATGAAAACGATCACGGCCCTGGTCTACGCGGCGGCCCACGCGAACGAAACCTCTTCTCCCTCGTAGCCTAACTACATCACGAATTATGGCTCAGTTAGGGCGCACTCCCCAGTTGGGTCTGGCCCGCACGGCCTCCCCCAAACGACGCTCTTTTGGATAAGCGGACGGTACACATGTTTTCGTTCATGGTCGCCATTATCGCCCTGATCGCGGCGGTCCTCATTCTGGTCATTCTGATGCAGAGTGGCCAGGGACAGGGCCTCTCCGGCATCGCCTCCGGCGGCGCCACCCGGCAGGTCCTTGGCACCCGGCAGGCGCCTGACATGCTCGAGAAGGCGACCTGGACCCTCGCCGCCGTTTTCATCTCGCTCTGCGTTATCACCAACTTCTTCATCGATCGCGGAGAGCAGGAAAGCGTGATTCAAAATCGAGCGCAAGAGGGACAGACGGAGCAGCAGGGCACGCCCGCGCCCGGGCAGGGCAGCGAACCTGCGCCGCTTCCCGGCGGTGGACAAGGCGGCGGCCAGGGTGGGGGAGCACCGCAAGGAGGCGGTGGCGGCGGAAACTAAGCGCCTGCGCTCAGAGGAGACATCTCAATTAGGGAACGTGCGACGCACCGGCGAGGGGCCTTCAGGCGCCTCGCCGTTCCTGAGGGTCGCCGCGAGATTCCAAGACGAACCAAGCAACGGCCAGACAAAAAAGCGGCAGTCCCGACGGGTGTCGGGGCTGCCGCTCGGATTCAGGCGGAGCCTGCGGATCTGTAAGCCGAATTCGGTCTGCCCACCTCCGAGGCCGAATCGGTAGGCGGGGAGGTCATCATCTATCTGGGACGCCCGTCCCCGGACGTCTCTAGCGGCCTACCTGCACCGATGGTTCGGCGGGCAACCTTGTCCCCAACGGTCGTCGGGGCTCGGTGCTGCTTGGCCTTTCACCCCGTGGGGTTTGCATGGCCGCTCCGGTCGCCCGGAACGCCGGTGCGCTCTTACCGCACCCTTGCACCCCTTGCCCCGATGCCCCCAACGGTGGTCGGAAGCGTCGGGGTGGGACTGCTCTCTGTTGCACGTGCCGTCGTGCCGCCCCGATAGTAATTGGGACGACATGCCTTCCCGTTAGGAAGCACGGTGCCCTGTGGTGTTCGGACTTTCCTCACCGCCGCCCTGACCGTCGCCGGGACTTGGGCCCGATAGAATCGGGGCAGGCCCCCGACGGCGGTCGGGAGCGATGGAGCGATGGCCCGATCCGCACGCCATATATTATACCGTGTCCGGAGGGGGAAAGGTCCCGGCCTGTCCCTGCAACCAGGGGGCCACGCAAAAAAGCGCAGCGGCCTCGACAGCCGTCTGCGCTCTTACAAGTCGAGTTTTTCTTTCATCTCGTCGACCGTCTCGTTGTAGAGATCCTGGTCGGCGATGATGCGACCGGTGTGCTCGCAGGCGACGATCGTCTTCCGTTTCCGGATTTCAACCTGTCGCTGGGGCGGGACGGCGAATCCGGCGGCGGCGCCTCGCTTGAGGGGCACGACGGCCCGGCCGTCGCGGAGGCGATCGCGGAGCTTCGAGTAGGCCTTGAGGTATCGGCTTCCGACTTTCTCGGCGGCCTCCTCGCGGAGCTCTTCGAGGGTTTTTTCCTCGTCTTCCGTATCCTCGACCACCTCTTCGAGCTCCTCACGCTTCTCGTCGAGGACCTCGTCGAGCTCGTCGAGGCGCTCCTCCGTTTCTTCGATGGCCGCCTCGTTCGACTCGATGGTTTCCTCGGCCTCCTCGATGGTTTCCTCGGCCTCGGCGATGCGCTCCTCCTGGCTTTCGATTTCCTTCGTGAGCGCATCGAACTCCCGATTGTTACGGACTTCGAGCTGTTGCTCCTCGTACTTGTCGATGAGGCCTTCAGCCTCTTTAATGTCGAGTTCGGCCTGCCGCTTGGCCACCTTTTGCTCCTGAACCTCTTCCTTGTAGTTCTCGAGACGCGTCTCGAGGCCGGCCTTTTCGTCCTCGAGATCGCGAATCTCCTCCGGAAGGTCGCCGCGGAGCTTCTGGATTTGGTCGATCCGGTTGTCAATATGTTGGAGCCGGACCAGGGCACGGAGCTGGTCTTCCACATCCGTCTTCTTCTTTTTGGCAGTCGGCATAGACGGGTTACTTTTGAGTCAGTCATACGCGGATGATTGCCACCATACGCTTACTTTCGGATCAAGCAGAGGTTCGTACCCTCGTTTCAGACTTCTTCCATTTCGTGCAAAAACATCGGAGGGATCGCCAAACTGCTAAGAAAAAAGGCTCGGGTGGGGCGGGGGATGGCATCTCCAAGTATTTCGTGTTGCGTATGGCGGGAGGGATAAGCGGCTCGACTGGAGGAGAGCGATTACGCAATACGCAATAAACACCTCGTCCGTGACGGTCCTTAGAACCCGACGCTGGCGGCACCTCTCATGAATTCCGGTCGGTCCTGGATGGAACGAACGTGCGCATCGGGCTCGTCGTGGTGTTGGTGCGGTGCCAGGCGACTTCGGGGAAGCGCTCCTGGAGCCAGTCGCGGAGCAGGGCCTCGGTCAAGGCTTCCGATTCGTAGTGGCCGGGGTCGATGAGGGCCATGTCGGGCGTGCCGTCGCGGTCGAGCACGTCGAAGAACTCGTGGTACTTGACGTCCGCGGTGACGTAGGCATCGGCCCCGGCGCCGCGGGCGGTGCCGATGAAGTCGCTCCCGGCCCCGCCGCAGACGGCCACGCGTCCGACCGTCGCGTCGGGATCGCCCGCGTAGCGCAGGCTGCCGGCGTCGAGGCGGGTGGCCACGCGGTTGAGAAAGGACGAGAGCGGCATCGGCGCCTCCAGATGGCCCAGGGCGCCGAGGCCGGCCCGCGAGTTCTTTTGCTTCACCGGATAGAGGTCGTAGGCCACCTCCTCGTACGGGTGGGCGTCTTGCAGGGCGGCCATCACGGTGCCCAGGTCCCAGCGGGCCACTTCCACCTCCAGCTTGCGCTCGGCGGCCGACTCAACCTCACCCCCCGCCGCGCCGATGTGCGGATCGGTATCGGCCCCGGGCTTGAAGAAGCCGGTCCCCTCCGTCGCGAACGCGCAGGCTTCGTAGTCGCCGATCTGACCGGCGCCCGCGTCGGCGAGGACCTGCCGCACGTCGTCGAACGCGTCCTCCGGCACAAAGACGGCCAGCTTGTAGAGCGTGTCCTCGAACCCGTCGAGGAATCCGACGTCGGTGAGGCCCAGCCGGTCGGCGAGGGCAAAGGAGACGCCCTCGGGCGCCGCGTCCAGGTTCGTGTGGATGCTGTAGAGGCCGATGCCGGCCTCCGCGAACTGCAGGGCCAGATTCGAGACGTACCCGTCGGCGGTCACCCCATCGAGCGGCTGGAAGAGGAGGGGGTGGTGGGTGACGACGAGCTCCGCGTCGTGGCGCTTCGCTTCCGCCAGCACCGCGGGCGTGGCGTCGAGGGCCAGCACGGCGGTCGTCACGGGCCGTTGGGCGTCGCCCACCTGCAGGCCCACGTTGTCGTAGTCCTGCGCGGAGCCGGGCGGGGCCCATGCTTCGAGGGCGGCGGTGACGTCGGCGATGGCGGGGGTATCATCCATAGGAGAAAGACGGGGTGTCATCCACGAGGAAAGACAAGGGACAATGACGGAACGATTCCATGATGCAAATCCCGGTCGCTCCACGGTGGGGGAGTCGGCGAAAAGCCCAAGGGGTGTACAGGGGACGAGCGGCCGAGATCCCGGAAAAAGCGAGCTCCAGATGCCTTTTACGCGGGGTGTTCGGGGGTGACCTTCGCTGGCACTTCTGGGTCTTCCACGCCGAACGAGGTCCCGACGGCAAGCCCCGACGTAAGGAGGGGATTGTTTAGT
>CAZMDV010000186.1:0-5592 GCA_964564875.1 uncultured Salinivenus sp. | reverse complement strand
CGTAAATGCCCTCGGCGTCGCTCATCCCAACGTCCGACGGGGACACGGACTCGGTGAAGAACTCGGCGATGTCTTCGTAGGCCGCCCAATTCCGGGGCACGCCCAGCTCATACCCGTACTCGTTCTCGAACTGCTGCTTCATGTCCGGATCGGTAAACCAGTCGTAGCGGAACCAGTAGAGGTTCGCAAACTGCTGGTCAGGGAGCTGGAGCTGGTCCCCTTCATAATTCTGGCCAAACTCCGCGTTCATCCAGTCGTCGAGGTCCAGCGTGGGGTTCGTAAATTCGCTGCCTTCCCCGTTCATGTAGTCGGTGAGGTTAACCGCACTCCCAAGGCGAACGTGCATGCCAATGAGGTCGGCGTCGTTGACGTAGATGTCGTAGACACTTCGACCTGAGGAAAGTTGGGTCTGCAGCTTCTCGACGAGGCTGCCTTCACCGATGATGTTATGAGTAACGTCAATCCCGGTAATCTCCGAAAAGGCCGGGGCAAGGGTTTCCGCCTCCCAGCTGTGGGTCTTAATGGTTTCGGCGACCGAGGAGACGGAGGTGCCGCGAAGCTGCTCGGCATTCTGGGCAAACCACATCAACTCGTCGATCTGCTCCTTCAACGTGAGGACCGACGGCTGAAATTCCATCGCCCACTTGACGGCGGCCTGCTCGCGCTCATTCAGCGGGCCGTACTCACTTTCAGCGTATTCGCGGGCCTCCTGCTCAGTGATGTCCGGATAATTGGGCTCGTCAGGATAGTCCTGAGCCTGGGTGGAGAGGGGTTGGATAACGAGTGCCGCGACACACAGGGCCACCAAGGCAAGCCAAGAATGGTGTGTCGGGCGGTTCTTGTAGTGGGTAGTCATAACAAAACCACCTTCTGGTAATGAAAAAGCTACGCGAGTTCGTTCGGTGCACGGGTCGGTCGGCGGGTCGACGTCTCACGACCAGACGGATGTCAGAGCCGTACTGCGTTTTCTTCGAGTCTCGTTTCCCGACCGAAGAAAATGACCCTCGCAGATTGTTGGAGTGTGGTGGGCAGTTGAACGTCCCGAAAGACGGACGCCAAGGCTCTGCAGGATATTTTCAGTAAGCCGGGTGCGTCGGGCGGGGGAGCCCCCCCATTAACTCCTTGAAGCGCTGCTAGAGGGCTCGTTTGGGCCCGTTCATGCCTGTCGCCCGCTGTGTCTCGGCCGAGTGTCCATCCACCAAACAGCTTCTGACGGCGTCAAAACGGGAGGGAGTCGTAAGCGCTTCCGTCACACCTCTTATTAAATGTTTTCATTCTCACATTCTCAAGCTAAGTATAGAAAGCGCTTTTCTTCATCGATAGTGTGATCTTCCAGGAAAATGATCCCATCTTCCCAAAGTGGGCGCCGGATTTATTTTTACAGGGAGGTTCATCGGTGACAGCCCCGGCGAGTGGATTGTGCGTTGTCCTTTCCCCACGGCCAATTTCAGCTCCAGGGCGCACAACAAACGTTCTGAGACAGGGATGTCGTTAGAAAAAGTTGATCGTGCCGACGATGGAGAGGAACCCAAGGACGATCACCCCCCAGACGGCTGTAGCCCCGAACAACGTAAGCCACAGGCAAAAAATAATTCCCGTAATCAGCAGTCCCATGAAGAAGCGATCCCCCCGGGTGGTAGCGATGGGCAGGAGGTGACCTTCACGGGCCCATCCGGGATCTTTCATGTCCCAAATGGTCAGTCCAATCAACAGGAAAATGATCGTGCCGAGGAAAATCAGCGTCGACACGGTCCACTGCATCCACTGGGGAGGAAGAGCATCAAGCATGGAGTCCGGGTGTGGTTGAATGAGATCGGGTCCTTCTCACGGGCCCCACGTCCGAGGTGCGGGGGGCCACAGGAAGGTGTGCAGGGAAGAACGAGAGGTTGGAACGGGGGGTAGTCGGAATCAGGCCCAGTGACGATTACACGCGCCCCATCGAGAAGCCGGTGGCGAGCAGGTCGCGCACGAGATACACGATGATGGCCCCCGGAATCATGGCCAGGACGCCAGCGGCGGCCAGGACGCCCCAGTCCCATCCGCCCGCGCCCAGGCTCCGGGTCAGGGTCACCGTGATCGGCTGCGCCGCCTCGTTCGTAAGGGTCCGGGCCAGCAGGAGCTCGACCCAGGAGAACATGAACGTGAAGAAGGCCGTGACGGCGATGCCCGGGGTGATGAGGGGCAGAAAGATATTCCAGCAGAAGCTCGGAAAGCTGTGGCCGTCAATGAACGCCATTTCGTCGATCTCCTTGGGAATCCCCGACATAAACCCTTCCAAAATCCAGATGGCCAGCGGAAGGTTGAACAGGCAGTGCGCCAGGGCCACAGCCCAGTAGGTGTCGATCAGGTTGAGGTTCGAGTACAGAATAAAGAACGGCACCATGAAAGCCGCCGGCGGGGCCATGCGGTTCGTCAGGAACCAGAAGAACAGGTGCTTGTCCCCCCGAAAGTCCCACCGGGAGAAGGCGTACGCTGCGGGCAGCGCGGTGATCGTGACAAAGATCACGTTCAGGACCGCCATCGAAATCGAGTTGATGTACCCACTCCGCCAGAACTCGGAGGTGAGAATCTCTTGGTAGTTTCCGAACGTGAAGTTGTGGGGGTAGAAGGTGAGAGACTGGAGGATCTCAGAGTTCGGCTTGAACGACATATTGATCATCCAGTATATTGGTATCATGAGCAATACCAAGAACAGGACTAAGTAATACTGTTTTTTCATTGGTCACCACCTGCACCTTGTCCGAGATTAAGCATGATGATGTAAAGCACGAAGGACAACAGGATCACGATGAAGAAGTAGACCAGAGACGTGGCCGCGCCTCTTCCCATCTGAAATCCTCCAATGGCCATTCGTGAGGTGTACGTGCTCAGGAAGGTGGTCGTGCTGCCCGGGCCGCCGCCGGTGAGCACAAACGGCTCGGAGTAGATCTTAAACGAGTCCATCAGCCGCAGCAGCACAGCGATGATGAGGACGCCCCGGATGTTGGGGAGGGTCACGTACCGGAACGTTTTCCAGGGCGAGGCCCGGTCGATCTTGGCGGCCATGTAGTACTCTTCGGGAATGGCCTGAATCCCGGCGTAGCAGATAAGAATGACGAGGGGCGTCCAGTGCCAGATGTCCATCGCCAGGACGGTCCACCAGGCGTCGCCCGCAAATTTGCTGACGTTATACCCGTATCCGACCCACTCGAAGAGCTCCGGCAGAACGCCGATATCGGAGCGCGTGAAGACGCGCCAGATGATGCCCACGACGTTCCACGGAATCAGCAGGGGGATGCCCAGGAGAACGAGACTGATCCCCACGCCAATTCCTTCCTTCGGCATGCAGACCGCGAGCGCCAGGCCCAAAGGAATCTCCGTAATTAAAACCAAGAAGCTGAAGAGGCACTGTCGCCACAGTGCCCCCTGAAAATCTGGGTCCTGGAGAATCGTGACGAAATTCTCAAGCCCGGAAAAGTAGGGCTGCGTGCCGGGGAGGAGGGTGAGCTGGGAATAGTTCATCACCGTGATGAGCGGGATGAAGGCACTGATCGAAACCAGGACCAGTGCCGGAAGCAGAAATAACCAGGGACGTTGTTTCATCGTGCAAGTATGATCCGTACAGAAAAACGCTTAGGGGCCTGTAGGAACAGGGGCGTCTCAGGCAGCACGTACGGCCTCCTGTTGGTGGAAAAATCGGATGTGGTCGGGGGGGAAGGACAGCCAGATTGAGGCCCCTTCGTCGATGGCGTAGTCGTGGGCCACGCGGGCCTTTACTTCCACGTCGGTATCCTCGAGGGTGACGGTCACAATTTGATACCCGCCGACCATCTCCACTTGATTGACGGTTGCGGGAAGATGGCCTGTTTCGTCTTCGGGCGCCGTAAGCTCCACGGTGACGGAACTGGGCCGCACCCCGAACTGACAGTCCGACCATGACGGGTCGACCTCCGTATGGAGTTCCTCGGCCAGAGGGACCCTGTGGGGGCCGAGCTGGGCGTAGGTCGCCCCGTTCTCCGCCGTGAGGTCGCACTCGAGGAGATTCATGCCCGGGCTCCCGATGAAGTGGCCAATGAAGGTGTTCACCGGGTTCTGGTAGAGGTTCTCGCCCGTGTCGTACTGGACGAGGAGCCCGTCCCGCATGATGGCTACCTTCTCGGCGAACGTGAGGGCCTCGTGCTGGTCGTGGGTCACGTACAAGGCCGTAATCTCGAATTCTTGCTGGGCCTCCTTTACGCGGCGGCGAATGGTGAGCTTGCGGGAGGGCTCTACGTCCGTCATCGGTTCGTCGAACAGGATGGCGGACGTATCGGCCCGGATGATCCCCCGACCGAGAGCCACCAGTTGGTTGAGCTCGGGCCCGAGGTTGGCGGGGCTGGCGTGGAGGATGTCGTGCAGTTCCAGCAGGTCTGCGATCCGCTCAATGCGGTCCTCGATTTCCGCCTCCGGCACCCCCCCATTGCGCAGCGGGAAGGCCAGATTGCCGTAGACGTCCATCGAGTCGTAAATGACGGGAAACTGGAAGACCTGCGCGACGTCCCGCTCCGCTGGGGACTGCTCGGTGACGTCTTCTCCGTCAATGAGCACCTGTCCCTCGGTTGGGGTGAGCAGCCCGGAGATGATCTGGAGCAGGGTAGTTTTCCCGCACCCCGACGGCCCCAACAGCGCGTTGGCGGAGCCGTCTTCTAGCTTCAGATCCACATGCTCGATGGCCACCGTTTCGTCCGCGGTGCCTTCATCGTAGACGTGCCGGATGTTACGAGCTTCAATCTGAGCCATGTGACGACGTCATTCTGGTTATGACTGTTTATGAGAAGGACGGAATCTTGTCGCCCGTTGCGATAAGGTCCTCCGATTCGAAATCGTAGACATACAGCTTTCCGGGGTCGATGGCGAAGGACAGAGCCGTGCCGGCATCCAGGTGCAGCGGCCTCGGGCTCAGCGCGTAGATCTCCTTGCCCTGGTACTCCAGGTGCATGGTACTGGTGGACCCGACGGTCTCCACGAAGGACAGGTCGGGGTGGATCACGGGATCGGCGTCCGCCCCGGCACCCGGGGCGGTGCCGTTTTCGAGAAGGCTCATGTCTTGCGGCCGGAAGCCGATGTAGTACGTGCGATCGGCAGAGAGGGCCGGGAACGCGCCCGAGGCGGTGCCCGCGGCGATGCGCGAGCCGTCCTCGAACTCGAAAAATCGGTCGTTGCCCTCCCGTCTGAGCGTGGCCGGCAGGACATTCATGGGCGGCTCGCCCAGGAACTCAGCCACGGGGAGATGCTGGGGTTGGAAGTAGATTTCGTCCCGGGGGGCGTCCTGAATGATGTTTCCTTCGTGGAGAAACCCGATGTGGGTGGACATTGCGAGGGCGTCGCCCGCCTGGGGCGTGGCGTACACCACCGTTGTCTCCTGTTCCGAAAAGAGCCGCTCGAAGTCGCTCCGCAGCTGCTCGCGCAGCTTGTAGTCGAGGTTGGCCAGCGGCTCGTCCATGAAGAGGTAGTCGGGCTCCTTAATGAGGGCCCGGGAGATGGCTGTGCGCTGGGCCTCTCCGCCGCTGACCTCCTCCGGGAGGTTGTTCAGGATGTGGCTGATTTGCAGCATCTCGGCGGTCTCCTCCACGC
>CAZMDV010000185.1:0-5604 GCA_964564875.1 uncultured Salinivenus sp. | reverse complement strand
AAGCTCGGGCTCTGGACCTGAGTGACCGGCCCCTCGAACGCCGCTTCGAAGAAGGGCGGCACCGCCTGCCCCCAGCTCTTGCCTACCACCACTCCTTCGATCCGATGCCCTGCCTTCCGGAGCAGGCGCCGCAGGGCCATGGCCTGGGTGAGGTGTCCCCGGCCCTCCCCCTGAACCACAAAGAGACAGCGCAACGACATGCCGCGACGGACGCTCTGATGGGCACACAATCAAGACACACAACAGTGCACACGCGACCGACCGGCGCCGTTCCGCTCGATCCGAGAAAAAGGGTCCTGTGCACCCTGCGCTGCGATGACAAAATAGAAACGACCGGACGCCCCGAATGGAGCGCCCGGCCGCTGGGGTTCCCCTGTGGATCAGGGAGGTTGTCCGGTGCGGAGAATGAGAGCTGTCACTGGAGCGTGCCGTTCTGGCTGATTAGCGTCCAGCCGTCGGCCCAGTTCTCATTCGGCCCGAAAGCGCCGTAGTAGTCGACGCTCTCGTAGTTCGAGTTCTCACCGCCCACGTCGCCGAACACGCTCGGATTCGGGGGCGAGGCGTCCGCCGGGCCGGTCGCCCGCGGATTGAACTGGTTGATGACGCCGTCGCCGGTCCGATCCATGGACTGGATGGGCGACTGCGACAGGAGCTCATTGTTCTCGTTGCGGAGGTAGTCCGCCAGGTTTCCGACATAAGCCTCGCCTCCGTCGCCGGTAGGATTGCCGTTATCGTCCCGAGGAATCTCAATGATGTCCTCGAAGGTCGTGTTGCCTGGGTCGTAGTTCGCCCCGACGTTCCACCAGAAGTTGTTCTCGTGGCGGAGGTCGTCGGCGAGCCACCGCTCGCGGCTGTCCTCGCCGCTTTCCAGGTCCTCAATGTTCAGGGCCGCCGCCGTGAAGCGGACGTCCATGAACACCGAGTTGAAGTAGGAGGTCGCGTTATTGTCGCGGTGGTACAGAAACGGCTCGTTACCGTCGCCCTGCGTGCCCTCGACTCCCGGCCCGATGCCGATATAGGTTGCGTTGGCGACCTTCACCGTCGCGAACGGCTGGCCGTCTTCCGGACTTGTGCCGCCGTCCTGTTCGGCGATGCGGCCAGCCGCGTCGGTCGCCTGTACGGCGAGCCAGAACTGGTTGCTGCCGCGGTAGCCTTCGTCCATGTCGAAGGCATCGTCCGCCGCCCAGGCCGCAACCAGGTACTTCGTGTTCACCGTGCCGCCGAACCACTCGTAGCCGTCATCGTCACTGGCGTAGGACTCGACGAACTCGATGGTCGACCCATTGCCGACCCCGCCCATCGTGAGCCCCTGAATCTCGGAGCCAGAGCCGAGGACCGAGCCGGTATGGCGGATGGACACGTATCGGAACGTGCCGATGTCGTGCTGAGGGTCGTCGCCACCGTAGAAGGCACGCTCCTCGCTGGTCGGCACACCCTCGATGCTGGTTTCGCCGGGGTCCGAGTTGAGCGGTGCGTCGCCAAGCAGAATGACGCCGCCCCATTGTCCGCGCACGTTGCGCCCGAGGCCTTCGCCTTCGTCTCCTTCGGCGGTGAAGATGATCGGATCGATCGAGCCGTCGTCCTGCTCGCCGTCCGCAACGATCTGGCCGCCGCGAGCCACGATGAGGGCACTCGCGTTTTCGCCGGAGCCGGGAAGCCCCTGCACCACGGTGCCGGGCTCAACGTTGAGGGTCTCGCCGTCCTGGACGAAGACGAAGTTATCGAGTTTATAAATGAAGTCGCTCGACCACGTGACGTCCGTCACCTCGTTGCCGTCGGCGTCGAGATACGCAACACCCCGTTCCTCGGCCGCGTCGCTGACAACGATCTCGTCCGGTCCCCCACTAATGGAGGTCGTGTCGTAATTGGCGTTCACGATGTCATCCCCGGGCGGATCGTCCATCCCGCCGTCGTTCGAGTCACAACCGGCCGCGAAGAGCAGTCCGGTGGTAAGGAGGACGGCGCCCACGCCCCGAAGGACGGAGAACCATCTAGTTGTCGTCGCTGTAGTGGTAGATTGCATAATGCGTGTGCTGATGAGTGAAAAAGCGCGCGCTACCACGCGGGAGAAAGGGGTTAATAATTGGGTAACACCCTCCCGCGAATCACCGAAGGGGACGAGCCGTCGTCGCGGCTTGTCCCCTTTCTGTTCGTTTGGAATTAGAGTATCTGAGGCCTTGCGGCTTTGAGCATCATCGGGTCAGAAGGCGTACGAAACCCCGACGGAGACCGTGCGCCCCAACGGACGGCGGTCGTTTACGAATTCATTGCCGCGGAAGGACTGCGAGACGACTTCCTCACTGTCGAGTGCATTTTTGACGGAGGCCTTGACCGTCACGCCGCGAAGGAGCCGCTGAGAGACGTTTACGTCGAGGGTGCTCCGTCCCTGCTCAAAGAGGTCGACGCCGTTGCGGGTCACCGTCTGCAGTCGATCGCCGAAGCGGTTGAAGAAGACGTTGACGCTGGTGCCGGAAGTGGGGTTTTGATAGCCTGCGTTCAGGTTGACGAGGTACGGGGACTGTCCCTGTAGGGCCCGCGTGTCGTCCGGGTTGTCCTGGAAGGCGCGGAGGGCCTCCAGCTCGCGCTCGGTGCGCGAAATTTCGGACTCGATCAGCGTGAGGTTGCCACCCACTTGCACGTGCCGCAGCCACGAGGCGAGTTCCCCCAGGTTTTTCCGGGCCTCCAGCTCCACGCCGTAGACGCGGGCGCTGCTCTTGTTGTCGTAAGTGACCTCCACATTGGCCCCCGACGCCCGCGGATTGATGGTCCGTTCGATGGGGTCGTCGAATTCCTTATAGTAGGCCCCGACCGACAGTAGCTCGCCGGGGCCCGGGAACCACTCCCAGCGCAGGTCGACGTTGTCGATCCGCGTACGGGTCAGATCGGGGTTGCCGACCTCGATGTAGTCGCCGACAAAGTTGAAGGACGAGAACGGGGCAAACTCCCGGAACGAGGGCCGCGCAATCGTGCGTCCGTACGCCGCGCGCAGGTTCATGTCGTCCCGGAGCGACCACACGAGGTTGGCCGACGGGAGCAGATCCGTTTCCGTGAACTCTCCCCGTCGCGGGTCGTCCTGGATCGTCGCGATGGACATGTCCGTGTGTTCGACGCGCACGCCGCCGATGAATTCGAGCGACGGAAGGCCGGGCACCGGCAGCTCCGCCATGAGGAAGCCGGCTCCCACCGTTTGGTCCCCGTCGTAGTTGTTTGACGATTGCGTCTGGTCGAGCACGTAGGTGCCAAATCGGTTCCGTCCTCGTTCGTCTTCTTCCACGAGTCCGGCCTGCTCGTCGATGTAGCGATTCGGGTTGCCGGAATACCCTTCCTGGTCCGAGAGGTGATCGAAGCGACGCTCGCGAAATTCACGCGTTATCGTCTGGTAGCGCCCGCCCGTTTTCAGCGTAGCGGCCCCCAGAGGTACCTCCACCGACACGTGTCCCGATCCGTCGTACTCCGTGAGATTTCGGAAGTACCGGGCCGGCACCTGATAGATGGACTCGGCGATGGTGCAGCGCTCTTCCCCATCGCGGATGTTGCAGTGATTGGAGAAGAAGCGATAATCGGGATCGTCCCGATCGGCCTCCGACAGTGAGGCCTTCCAGTTCACCCGAATGCCCTCCTGCCCCGCCCCAAACTGATGGGATCCGTCGAGCTCACCGGACTGCAGGGTCCGCTCCGTAGTGCGAAGCACGCGCGTCCGGAAGACGTGATCGCCCGTGAGGTCCCGCGGCAGCCGGCCCTCTTCGGTCCGCGCTTCATCTTCTTGGCTGCGATTATAGAGCACGCGGAGCCCGAGCTCGTGCTGGGGAGCAAGTTGGAACGTAAGCCCGGCCAGGCCCCCGAGGAGCGTCTCCTCCAAGCCGCGCTGCGTCGTGTAGCGCGCCGTCGGATTGAGGCCATCCGAGAGCGATCCGGTTTGTTCGAACCGGGCCGTCGTCCCGTCGTCGTAGCCGGAGAAGGATTTGTCGTACGTCAGCGACGCGATCATCCCGAGCGAGCGGCCGCCGAGCACGCTGAACTGGTCACCGAACGAGGCCTCGGCCCCCCAGTTTCCGAGCCGTTCCTTCTGGCTCGGCGTGACGGAGGTGGCAAACGCCCGAGTGAGTTGATTGAGCTGTTGGGCACGCTGGTCATTGTTGAACGTCTGCACGAGCGAACCCGGGAGGTCTTCCCCCTGAGCGATTTCCGGCACCTCGTCCAGCCCGCCAACCGGGCGCAGGACCTCCCCGCCAATGCCCACCTCGCTGTTAAAGGATGACGAGATGGAAAGCGTAGCAAACCGTTCCTCCGGAAACGCCTTTGTCGTAATGTCGATGGAGCCCCCCGTAAAGTTGCCGGGACGATCCGGCGTGAACGTTTTCCGCGTGACGACATTGTTGATGAGGCTCGACGGAAAGAGGTCCAGTGCCACGCTGTTGCCGTCCGGGTCGGTGCTCGGCAGCGTACTCCCGTTCAGTTGCGTGTCCACGTACCGCCCCTGGAGGCCCCGTACGTTTACGTACTTGTCCTCGACCACGGAGGCCCCCGTCACCATGCTCATGGCCCCGGCCACCGTACCGGCGCCGGCACGTCCGATCATTTCGGCGCTGATGGCGTCACTCACGGCCGCCGCTTTGGCCCGTTTTTTCAACAGGCCGGCCTCCGAGTTGCGGGCCGCCTGGGCTTCCACGACGACCTCGTCGAGCTGGGCCGATTCCTCAGCGAGAGCAAGGTCGAGCGTGGTGGTCTGCCCGGCCGTCACTTCTACCCCGGTGACTGTCTTTTGCTGGAAGCCGACAAACGAGACGCGCAGATCGTATGCTCCCGGATCCAGGTCGTCGATTCGGTATCGCCCGTTAAGGTCCGTCGACGTACCCGTCGAGATTCCCTTGATTCGCACGTTGGCGCCGGGGAGGGGATCGCCCGTCTCGGCCTCCACCACCACCCCCGTGATGGCCCCCGCAGTTTCTACCTCCGGATCGGTTTCATCCTGCGCGCTTGCTTTCGGGCAGCCGACGGCCCCGAGAATTAGGACGAACACAAGACTCCACACTCCGCGCATCCGGACGACGTTCATCTGGGATAATATACTTCGTTTTGGGAAATCGTTGATGCTGCGACGGCCCACGGCCCCTGAATTCCGTCCACACCGTTGCATCAAACGGTAAGGGGCGTGTGTAACGCTGCCATTATGCCCAGATTACCCTTGTATTATCCCAACCGTCTTTGCCATGCACTCATAGGCCCTTGTTCTTATGTTTGCAATTTCTCTCGTCTGAGACCGTCCGCCTTGTCATTGAGGTCCCATCCTCCTGGATTTTGCCGAATATTTGGCCGTGAGTCCTGCACAGAGGCGTCGCCCTCTGCATCTTGTCGGTTTAGAGTATCCCCCGTTCCGGGCCCCAACCGACTTCGTTTTTCTCATCCTTCTCCGTCTGTGGCCAACCCGAAAACCTCAAATCCATACCTGATCCTCTTTGCGCTCTGGCTGATGATGTTTTCGGCTAGCAGCCAGCTGATCATCATGGTACCCATCCTGCCGGAGATTGCGGAGACCCTGGGCGTAAACACTTTCTGGCAGGGGATGCTACTTACGGCCTACGCGCTGTCGCTGGGCGTGTCGGC